>CAMVIO010000006.1 GCA_947167555.1 uncultured Selenomonadales bacterium | reverse complement strand
ACAGGAGTGTAGATACGACGTTTCCGGCTACGTTGCCCACGGTCCGGAACCCGTCCACCAGCGGATCGATGCCGATGAAGAGCGTGACCGTCGACGCGGGCACCCCGGCCATGCCGAAGACGGAGGCCATGACGAGGATCGTGGCGCCCGGTACGCTGGGAAAGGTAAATGCCAAAAGCAGCACGGCGAAAAAGAATGAGAACAGGAATTCCGCGTCCACAGGCAGGCCGACAGTCAGCCGAAGGAGAATCGCCAGCATGACGACGTAGCTCCCACTGCCCACCATATTGAATTGCATGCCCACGGGAATGGAGAACATCGCGACTTTTTTCTCTATCCCGAGCTTTTTCGAGCAGAAGGTCAATGTGTCCGGCAGACATCCGTTGGAGCTTCGGAGAGAAAACGGCAGGATACTGAAGGTCAGGAATTTCTTAATGAACGGCATCGGCGACAAGCGCCCGACGACCGCCAAAAACACGGCGCTAACGACGAAGAGGAGCAGGAGCTCCACAAAGGCTCCCCCAATGATGCGCCCATAGAGAAGCAGCACGGTAAGCTCGGTGTTCATCATCAGTTTTGCCATGGAGACGGCCACTACGACAGGCATCAGCGGCAGGATCGTGCCCATGGCGTCGGTAAAGAACCGGTTGCAGAAGCTGACGAATTCCCGCACCCAGGCCGCCCGTTCCGCCGCTTTCGCCAAAAGCATGCCGAAGAACAGGGCAAGGAACAGCACCTGCAAAAGGTTGTTTCCTTCAAAGGGCGCGATGATGTTTTTCGGCACGATGCTCATAATCACGTCCCGGACGGAAACAGTAGCGCCCCCGGAAGAAGCGTCCCCAACCTGCATTGCCAACAGCTCCGGCATAGCGCCCATCCGGATTCCGAGAAAAACGGCGAGGCCCAACATGATTGCCAGCTTCGCCAGGGAAATCATGAGGAGCTTTCCCCCCATGCGCCCGATGTCCGCCGTATCGGACATGCCGGTGATGCCCGCCGTCACCGAGAAGAAAATCAAAGGCGCCGCCACCATCAGGAGCGCGTTCATGAATATCGTCTCGACGGGCAGGAAGAGATTGTCGCCCAACCAGCGGATTGTTTCGGCGTCAAGCCCCGCTTTCATGACGACCCCCAGGACGACGCCCAGGACAAGGGCAATCAGCGTATGGACGGCAGTCTTGCTGTCGGAACGGTGGATACGCATGGAAATGACGTTCTCACCCTTTTTCCACGAATGGCTGATCTTGTCCCGGTGGGCTTTCAGAATGGCACGGCTGTAAAGTTCCGCCGTGTCCTCCGTCGTCTCGCTCATTTCTTCGAGAGGATTGAACGACGCTCCATGCGCCGAGAGCCGGAGGTCGACGTCGCCGAAACGTTTCCGGACGTCGAGCCGGGCGGAAAAGGAGGAAGCGTCCCCCGACGCCTCGGCCAGACGATAGAAGTTTTCTTCCAGAAGAAGCTCCGCCACTAAAATTTCCCGATGCGTCACCTTCATCTCCGGCAGGATCTCCTCCAGCCAGTCCACGACCTTGCCGTATTCCGGCGCGGTTATCATATAAGTCTGTATCAACGTATCTGCTCCAATCTGACGATCCAATGATGAATATAGTATTTGCTTTTTATTCGTATAAGGTTATATAGAGCCATTCCATGCTATGTCCAGCGAATTTTATTATACAAGACGGACTGTGCAATGACAAGGAGAAATAGCGCTGCGGCTGGCAGGAAAAGCATTGCGAAAGCAAAACAGCAGGAGCCAGGACACATGAAACAGGCGACCCCTATGGGAAGCCATTTCTTCCGGCCGGAACTCCTGATGGAGCCGTTGACTGTATATCCCGTTTGCGCTGCGAAAATCCGAGACCTCTTTTATTCCCATCTGTTTTTCCGGTTCATATCCCACGAAACAGAAAAGGGGCTCCGGCAAAAAGCCAGAACCCTTGATTTTTCTGGTGCGCCCGGCGCGATTCGAACGCGCGACCCTCGGTTTAGAAGACCGATGCTCTATCCAGCTGAGCTACGGGTGCGAAAAATGGTCGGAGCAACAGGATTTGAACCTGCGACCCCCTGCTCCCAAAGCAGGTGCTCTACCAAATTGAGCTATGCCCCGAATTGTCAAGACGTCATATATTATACCGACGCACGGAATCGCTGTCAATCATCGTCTTGCGGATTTAACTTTCCTTGTGCCATTTGCGCCAGAAGCTCTACCGCACGGCGTCCCATGCCCGTTTCCCTCGCGACCTCCTCAGGCGACATGCCTTGTGCCAGCATTTCCCTTGCTCGGATTGTCGGGGACGGCGGACGCGGGCTGACGTCTTCCTCCCGGCCCCCGCTTGTCATATTACCCGACCTATCGTAATCTTCCTCTTCCACGGTCTCATTCATTCCGCCTGCGAGCATTTCTTCGGCATCCACAGACGCTTCCGCCGACATATCCTCCTCTTCTGCCTCCGGATCTGAGGATATATTTTCTTCCGCGGTCTCTGCCGGAATTGTATCTTCCGCGACAAACGGCTCTGACTCGTCGGCCAGATCCTCGCCTGTCTCCGGATATTCCTTCTCCGGCTCTGCAAATAAAATTTCCGGAGTCTGCTCTTCAAATCGTCCCGCCTGAGAAATTTCCGACGATTCGTCTTCCTCGGGGAGTTCCGGCTCTTCATCCGGCGACGCCGCAATCAACTCATCCTCGTCGCTCACATCCTTTTCCGCGAAAGCATGGACATCCTCATCTTCCGAAACGTCATGCGTCCGTTCTTCTTCATCGGACGCCATCGGCAAATCCACCACATCCGCCACGCTGGACGAAACCACAACCTCCGCATCCGTCCTTGCGAGCTCCTCCAACTGCTCCGGAGAAAACGCCGCCCCTTCCTCCTCCGGCTCTTCCTGCGCGTAAACGTCCGGCCTCGATACCATCTGCGAATCGACAATGACCGCCGGCGTCTCCTCCACGGCCATTTCTACCGGAACGGTCTGCGCACGTCGTGCGCGAAGATTCCTCTGCGGCAGGGCGGAATGTCGCGGCTGTTCTACATATTGCTCCCAAGTTTCTTCTTCCGGATATGTTTCCGCCGGATAAGACGCCGTCTCATAATTTTCTCCGTATTCCCGCGCGTCATATGGCTCTTCGTGGGAATAGACCGCATCTTGCGGATATCTTCCGTTTCGCGGATATGCTTGCTCATAAACGGGCGGCTGCCCGTTGTCATAATAGCCCGCCTGCGGTCTCCGATACGCGTCGTTCCTTGCCTCCGCCGCGTACATCGACGCCGAGAGCGTCTCGGCGAAATCCTCACCAGCGCCATGCGCTTCCGGACGAACACGAGAAACATATTCGGAACGGCGCACGGGAGACACGCCTTCAATCGGTCGCAAGGAACGTCTTGTTGCAGCATCTCGCGCCCGATATCCGTCCCGCGCAGGCCAGGCAGATCCTCTTCGCATATCGTCGTGGTACGTCGGCACAGTCATCTCTTCCTGCGGCGAATAATAAGACGCCCTGGCGGCGCGCATTTCCGCAAACGCTTTCTCCGCCTGCTGCTGCGCGCGCTCTTGATCGGCTCGAACGGAGGCCATTTGCTGCTCCAGCATCCGCGCGCGCTCGTCAGCTGCCGACACCAGGCCCTCCAACTGGTGGATGCGCGAATCCATCTGGGTAATGATCGCGTTCGCGGAATGCTCCATCTGCAAACGCATTTTCACGGAAGCTTCCTCGACCTCGTCCGCCTTGCTCGAAGTCCCGTTCCACAAATCGCGGCGCACAATGAAAACAATCAATATGCCCACGATAATGAGGAAGCCCAAAATTTCCGTAGCCATTCTCTATCCCCTTGCCCAGGGCGCCGCCCATTGACCATGCCGCCCCAAATTGCAATAAATAAGCAGACGTAAACGCGCACGTTCCCCGACCGCGCTCCCGCCTGCCCTGTCCATCAAAGGTTCTTCAAAGCGATATGTCGATATTGTGCCCGCGCAAAAGATCGACCGCCTGCTGATCGTCTTCGCCGTTCTCGCGCTCGCGTCGTTTCCCCTGCCTGCCGGAATAACCTCCGCCCCGCGACTGCCGTTCGGGATCGTCCTTGACCCGTCCGTCCTCCGGATTGTCACGCGTCTGCACCGTCTCCATCTTCGTCTTGACTTCCATCTGCTCGCGCGCCATCGCAAACTGCTGCTGCATATTCGGCTGCTGGTTCAGGTTATGCTGTACCTGCCCTGCGTCCGTCGCGCGCGGGACGACCATCTGCAAGCTGATTGGATTGATATCCATGGACATATCGTTTCGCCTCCTGTCATGCTCGTATCAGTATGGCCCGGCCTTTACCTCGTCGTCCTCGACCTGGAACGTGCAGTGCTGCTCTTCTGTCTGGATATGCTTCACGATGGAATTGACAATCAGCTTTTGCCCCGGATAAATCCGGTCGGATACACAAATACGCCCATTTTTCATCTGCGCGATCTGCTCTTCCAATTCCTTGATCAAACGCTCCGAGCGCTCCACCTGCCCGGCCAGCGGGAACTGAGAACGCGTAAGCTGCGCAATCTGCTCCGCTCGTTGCGGCGGCAACATAGACACATCAATCTTTCCGAGGGTATTGAGCGCCTGGGTAAGCTGCTGAAGCTTTTTCTTCGATTCCGAGTATTCCTTGCAAGCGGCCTGGTATCTTTTTTGCAGGCTCGGATTTACGCCGACGACAAGACGAGCAGCGACCAGCGCCGGATTGCCGATTGTCTTTGCGCGGATTTCCTCACCTGCGGCAAGATAACCGCCCGTCACAAGTCCCCGTTTTCCTTCCAAGACAATCCGGACCCCTGCCCGAAGGTCGGAATGAAGCGCGACGTCCGAAATCTGGATTTCATTGCCCGCCTCGATAGTTCCGTTTTCCACGAAGGCCGCCTGTACATCCTCTTGCGCGATGACAACGCCCTTACCGGGGCCCGCGCCGATAATCCCGCCTTTGATGATTACACTGTAACCCTCGACCGTTCCGCCGTTAACCGCGCCGCCAATCGAGATCGCCCCGGTGGCTTTCACTTTGAATCCCTGCTGGACGCTGCCACTGACGTCCACCGCGCCGATGAAGTCAATATTTCCCGTTCCGACGCCGATATCGCCCTTGATCTCCAACCTCGGGTCGACGCTGAACTTGTTATTCGCCTCGACAATCTGTCCGTCTATCGTAGCGACGACGAAATTCTCGTCCTGGATTTCCGTATTCTTTCCTGCGGGTACGGGCTTCGGCTTTCCCGGCTTCGGTTTGATCGTGTCGCCAAAAACGTTCGTTCCTTCAACGCCCATCGTATGCGGTACACGCTCCGCAAGGACGTCGCCTTTCTTCGCAAGAAGGAACAGATTCAGGTTTTTATAATCGACCCTGCCATATTTGTCTTCTGCGATTTTTCCTTTCTGCTCCGCGTTGAACTTTCGGATAATCTTCGCGTCTTTTCCGGCCTCCGGCGGCTTACCTTTCGCAATCACCGTTTGCGTCCCATGTTCCAGGCCGCGCTCGATAGCCTCTTCGTCAATACCGAAAACAATGCGCCTGCTGGAAAGTTCCTTCAATATCTCTTCTTTCTCAGGAGGCCGCTGACCCGGCTGACGGTTTATTTTCAGCGTCACAGTCATGCGGTCCTTCGCAACTTCGATTTGGTAAGACATCACTTCACGATTGTCCACCACTTCCGCCGACGCTGATTCTTCCGTCCGATTCGACGGCGGCGAAACCGACGCCTCAAAATGGTTCGCCAACTTGCATGGGGTTCCGTCGGCTGCCCTGACAGCCCTCGCCAACTCTCCCATATCATAATCGGTTACGCCGTATTCCTTCAAAATCTGCCGCATATCCGACAGCTCAAAAAGCATTTCACTGTCTTCCGTTGGGTACACTGTAAAATATACACCATCCGGCTTGAACTCAAACAGATATCCGGCTGATTTGCCGCCGACTTCCGCGCTTTTCCGTTCTTCCGCCATGTGTATCCCCCTTTATGCCCTAGGAACTGTCGAAAAATAACCTATCCATTTAGCTTGTCTGAATTTCCGTGCGCTTCGTTGTCGTCGGTCGCCGTAACACCGTTACGACTCCCTCCTCCGTCTCGTGCACGAAAATTCATCCTGCGCTATCTGCACAGGTTATTATTCTCCAGCTCCTTCAGCCGACCAGATTGGCTTTTTCGCGGGCAAGATACCCACGCAACCGAAAAATGGCCTTTGTATGAAGCTGGCACACGCGTGCTTCCGAAATGCTCAGTACAAGACTAATCTCTTTCATCGTCAGTTCTTCATGATAATAAAGCGAAACGACTTGCCGTTCCCGTTCAGGCAACCGGTCAATCGCTTTCGCCAAAAGCTCCTGACGTTCCTGTTTCTCGATTGTTTCCTGCGGAGACGGCGCAGCGTTGATTGCCGTTTCCGCGCGCATATAATCATCGAGCGGGATGACGGTCGCAACATTGATTTGCGAAACGACTTTCACGAAATCCTCGTTGCTGAGCCCCATCGCGTCGGCAATTTCCTCATCCGTCGCGCTGCGCCCGAGGCTGCCTTCCAGCTCGCTCACGCACTTTTCATAGGCCCGGATCTTTTGCCGGACCGAAAGCGGAATCCAGTCCTTGGAGCGCAGATAATCAAGCATCGCTCCACGAATACGGACGCCCGCATAAGTTTCAAATTTATTCTGCCGTTTAAGGTCATATCTTTCGACCGCGTCCAAAAGCCCAAAGAAACCGCTGCTGATCAAATCGTCACGGTCGACATGAGAAGGAAGGCTGATGGCGATGCGTCCGGCAATCACATTGACCAGCGGCAGATAATTTTCCACCAGCCGATCGCGCAGCTCTTTCGCGCGCGTCCTGCCAAACTCTTTCCAAAGGGACTCGCTTTCCTTTTCGCTGAGTTTCATCTCCATTGAAAGCCGTCCCTCCTTTTCCGTCTGTCCTTCCTAGAATTTTTGCCTTAATGTCCCGAATCAGTTTTCTTCCGGCACGCTAAGGCTCTCAAGATTGTCCGCCGTCATTGGCGCAAACGTCGGAGGTTCTTCTGGCTCTCCTTCCGTCTCTGCGGAAGAAAAAGCATCATCCAATACAGCGTTCTCCAATCCGCCAATATCCTCGCCCGAAGCAGCCGCCTCATCTGTCGGCTGCGCTTCTTCCGTTACCTCAGGTACTTCTCCCTCCGCCGAGGCGTCACCTTCCGACGGACCCTCGGGATTATCAGCGTCTGTCTCCGGCGCTGCTCCATTTTCTTGCTCCGAAAGCTCCGCCCCTTCTTCTGCCTGCGGGACTCCTTCCTCGCCCTCCTGGGGCATGAGCTCCTCCAGTTCTCCGGATTCCGGCTCGGCTTCCTCCGGTTCTCCTTCCGTCCCCGCTTCCGACTCCTCCGCTTCAGCCAACCATTCCATTTGGATCTGTTCCTCATGCCTTGCGATAAAAAGCGGGATTCCAAACCGATCCAGCCAATACAGCGTGCCGCCCATAAAAATGCCGGACACGAAAAAACCGATAACCGCGCGCCAAAAAACAACGCCAAGCTGGCGATCCGAAAAAATGCCCGCAATCACAATAATGGCTGCCGCAATGACAGCCGTCACCAGCGCGATGCCGAGCTTGAAGCCCCCATCCGCCATATATTGCCTGCACCAGCTTTGCACCCGGTCACGCACAAGCGTCTTGCGCCGTTCCCATTTTGTCCTCTCCGCTTCGGCTACCGCCTGTGCCTGTGGATCCGTCCTGGACATCGATTCCAGCGTCGCGTTGCTGAGTCCATGCGCCGCTTCCTCTTTCGCCTCTTCCGACTGCAAAGCGTCTTCCGCCAGCCCGTCCGGCTCCGTAAACGATTCCGACGCAGTTTCCGCATCCGGCTGCGTAAATTCCAGCGTAGCGGCAGCCTCCGCTTCCTGCGGCGCATCGCTTTCCAGCGTCTCTTCGGGCACCTCTAAACGCTCCGCTTCACTCACTTAAATATCCTTCTCACCTTTTACCATCGTCTTTACTGTATAAACGCCGTTTTCCAAATTGATCTGTACCGTGCGGCCGTAATTCTCTCCCGTATCCTCAGCTATAAGACGGATTCCCATCGTTTTCAGGATTTCCTTGACCGTCTCCGCATTTCGTTGGCCGACCTTCATGATATCTGTCGCCTTCGCGAACGCGAACATCTGCGCGCCGCCTGCCATCTTCGCGACAAGGCGGCTCTTGTTTGCCCCCAAGGCCAATACGTCCTTCAGCATGAGCGGCATACCCGTATCCGCGAATTTCGCCGGGTTTTCAGTCGTCCTGGACGATTTGCTGTCGGGGAGCATGATGTGGAGCAATCCGCCGACCTTTGCCGTCGGATCGTACATCGACACCCCGATGCAAGACCCCAAGCCATAGCTGATGAGGATTGAGGGAGCGCGACCGACCTTGTAGTCAGCCATGCCGACCTTGATCAGTTCTGCCATTTTATCCCACTCCCACAGCCGTCAGAATCGTATCGAGGGAACCCGGATCCGGCACAAGGAAGAAATGCCCCTTGATCCCGTCCTCGTCAGCCTGAAACTCCGTTTCAATGACAAGCGCATGATCGCCCATCTGCCCAAGCTGGATCAACACGACGGAAAGGATGGCTCCCGCCATGTCCATCGCCAGCGCCGGAATCGACGGCAACAACGAAAGCTTTGTCAGATTGAACAGCGCGTTCAGGTACGCGCCTGCAAGAATATTCCCGATTTCCATCAACGCGGACTCGTCCATGAAATCCAACGTCTTCGTCTCGCCGTGCGGTTTTCCCAAAATCATGTCCACCAGATAAAACGCGCTTTCCTGAGGCAACAGGAAAAGGATGTTGCTCGGCGCCGCGCCGTAAACACGAAGGAAGACGCCTGCAACCATCACATCCGGCCCGCCCACGAGATCCGGCACGTCCGTAATCGGCACTATGGAAACCTCCGGCACATTCATATCAATCCTGTGATTGATTATTTGCGATAATGCCGTCGCGGAATTTCCTGCCCCCACGTTGCCGATTTCCCGCAAGGCATCAAGCTGGACCGGACTCAGCTCCATAATATCATCTGATATTGCCATGGCTGCTCCTCGCTTTCGTCACTTGATCTCGTCCTGAAGCCCGATAATGGCTTCAAGATTCAAAAGAATAATCAGCCGTTCCTCTTCCACCTTGCCAACACCCGTGATAAAGCGACTGTTCTCGTTGTCCACCGACTTCGCAGCGTCGATATGCTCGCCGTTCAGCGTGATGACGCCCGTCACCGCATCGACAATCATGCCGACCTCAAGATCGTCCTCACGGACGACGACGATGCGGGTATCATCTGTATATTCCATGTCCTGAAGCCCGAGCCTCTTCTTGAGGTCAATGACCGGAAGTACCGAGCCGCGCAGGTTGATAACGCCCTTGATAAAGTCAGAGGCGAAGGGCACCCGTGTGATATCCGTCAACCCTTTGATTTCTTTTACGTTCAGAATGTTGAAGCCATATTCTTCCCTGCGCAGCTTGAACGCTACGACCTGGACCTGTGTCTCGCCTTCCGTCACAGTCATCAGTTCTTTTGCCATCGCTAATTCCCCCTTCCGATTACATCAACGCGCTGACGTCAAGAATCATCGCCACGCGTCCATCGCCGAGCACCGTCGCGCCGGAAATCACCTTGAGCCCTGCAAGGAGCTTGCCAAGCGTCTTGATGACGATTTCCTGCTGACCGATCAGGTTGTCGACCACGATGCCCGCCTTGCGCTCGCCGATATGGACGACGACGACGAAGATGTCATCGCTGTCCGTTTCATGCACGCGCGGCACATTGAGGATGTCGCCAAGTCGGATAATGGGGATAATCTGTCCGCGCAGGACAATGACTTCCTTGTTGCGAACCGTCTTGATGTCTTCCTGTGTGATATTGATGGTGCTGTCGATAGAGCCGAGCGGGATGGCGTACATCTCTTCCTGCACCTTGACGAGAAGGGCCTGGATAATCGCCAGCGTCAACGGCAGCTTGATCTTGAATACGCTGCCCTCGTCGATCTTGGTCTCGACGTCCACATGGCCGCCGAGGGTCTCGATCTTGCTCCGGACAACGTCCATGCCGACGCCGCGTCCCGAAACGTCCGTAACCACCTCCGCCGTCGAGAAGCCCGGCAGGAAGATCAGACGCACCGCATCGGCGTCGTCAAGGCTGTTCGCCTCGTCCTCGGAAATCATTCCCTTTTCAACGGCCTTGCGACGAATCACGTCCGCGTCGATGCCCTTGCCGTCATCCGTAACCATGATGACGACGTTGTTGCCTTCGTGACGCGCGATCAGGCCGACCTCGCCGATGCGGGGCTTGCCTTTCGCCTCGCGGTCATCCGGATGCTCAAGGCCATGGTCAAGAGAATTGCGCAGGAGGTGCATGATCGGATCGCCGATCTCGTCGATGACCGTACGATCGAGTTCTGTTTCCTCGCCTTCGATGGTCAGGTTCAGTTCCTTGCCCAGTTCCTTCGCGAGGTCGCGGACCATGCGCGGGAAACGGTTGAAGACCTGGCCGACGGGAACCATGCGAACCTTCATGACGACCGTCTGCAAATCCGTCGTCACGCGGTCCATCTGCTCCAGCGTCTCTGTCAGCTCTGTCAGGCGATGGGTAGTGCCGATCTGCTCCAGGCGCACCTTGTTGATGACCAGCTCGCCCATGAGGTTCATCAGCGTATCGAGTTTTTCGATGTCCACGCGGACCGACTGGCCGCTCTTGAGTTTCTTCGCATCCGCCGCAGGCTTCTTCGCCGGGGGTGCGGACGGCTGCGCTGCGGGTGCGACGGGGGCTGCAGGCACAGGCACATTTGCCGCGGGCGCCGTCGGCGCCGCGGCAGCCGGAGCCGCTGCCGGTGCCTCCGCGGGTGCCGCTGCGGCCTTAATTTCTTCCACCGCGTCCTTGATTTCCACTGACTCCACTTCCGAAATGGAAAGTATCGAGTCTTCGATTGCCTTCATCTCGGAATCGGTCACAGTCACAACGTCAAAGGACTGCTCGAATTTTTCCTGTTCAAGATCCTCAGCCGGAGGAACGGATTTCACGACCTCGCCGAGCTGATCCAGCGCATTCATGACCATATAGGAACGCGCAGATTTCAGGACGCAATTGTCGGCAAGCGTCACCTTGACATGGTAAACATGCATCCCGCCGTTCGCCGCTTCCATGATGACGTCCTTATCCGTATCCGAATATTCAATAGACGATCCAGCTGCTGCCGGAGCTGCCGCCGCAGGCGCCGCTGCCGCAGGCGCCGGAGCCGGTTCCGCCTCAGCCACAGTCTTGCCGCTGGCAAGCGCGCTGAGCTTCGAGGCAAACCCCGTAATATCGACAACGTCCTCCGGGCCGCCCGAACCAACGCTCTCAATCATCTGCTCCAAGGAGTCGATGGTCTTGAAGAGCGTATCCATGATATCCTCGTTGACCTTCATCTTCTCCGTGCGCAGAAGGTCGAATACGTTTTCCATGTCATGGGTCAATTCGGCAATCTTCGTAAAGCCCATTGTCGCCGACATGCCCTTGATCGTATGGGCGTTACGGAAGATGTCATTGACGACCGATACTTCTTCCGGATCGTTCTCCAATGCCAAGAGGCCATCGTTCAGCGACTGCAAATGTTCACGAGATTCTTCCAAAAACATTTCCATGTACTGATTTGTGTCCATTTTTATTCCCCCTATTTCTTCCTTAGTGGCTGACTGCACTTACAATCGCACCTGCAATGTCTTGCAAGGGCTTTATCTCATCGGCTAGGCCGAGATCGACGACAGCTTTCGGCATCCCGTAGACAATGGCCGTTTCCTCGCTTTCCGCGATGACGTACCCGCCTGTCTTCTTGATTTCCGTCATGCCAAGAGCCCCGTCGCTTCCCATGCCTGTCAGGATAACTGAAACTATGTCCCTGCCAAGCGGAGCCGCTGATCTGAAGAGAACATCAGCCGCCGGGCGAAGCGTCCCAATCGGCGGGTCCTGATTCAGGACAATTTCCCTTCCGCTGCCTGTAACCGTCATATGATAATTGCCCGGAGCGATATACACCTGCCCTGCTTTTATCATATCATGATTTTCCGCTTCTTTCACGGAAATTTGAGAGATTTCGTTCAATCTTTCCGCCAAAGATTTTGTGAACCCCGGCGGCATGTGCTGAACAATCAGAACGCCGCAAGGCAGGCTTCGCGGCAACCCTGCCACGACAGTCTGAAGCGCCTTCGGCCCTCCCGTCGAGCACCCCAGCACGACCAGCTTTCTTCCTGTGCCGCCTCCTGCCGGAGCCGCATGCACAGTCGGCTTTGGCCTTGGCGTAAGCGGCGGCGGCGATGGCGGCGGCGTATACCCCTTACGCGTCGGAAGGGAGATTCGCCGCATCGTCGGCTCGGATTTAACCGGCGGCACCGAGGCAACTGTCGGCGGCGATGATGCCGGCTGTGGTGCGAGCGACGGAGGAGGCATAAATCTTCGCTTCCCTCCGACCTTAGCATAAGCCGCTGCCCGTGCCTTCGAGAGGATTTCGTCCTCCACCGTGTCGACTTTCGAGATGGAGCCGCCCACCTTACTCACGAAATCCACCGCACCGAGGGACAGCGCCTTGATTGTCGCCTTTGCGCCCTCTTGCGTGAGGCTTGAGAACATCACAACCGGCGTCGGGCAGTCTTTCATGATGGCTTCCAGCGCTTGCAGGCCGTCCATCACCGGCATATTGACGTCCATCGTCACAAGATCAGGGTTCAGCTCTTTGACTTTCTCGACTGCCTCCTTGCCGTTCTTCGCGACCCCGACAACTTCAAAATCCGATTGCTTCTTGAACATATCCGACAACACCATGCGCATGAACGCAGAGTCGTCGGCAATCACTACTCGAATCATGGACTGTCCCCCTATCTGGACCGAATCGGTCTTCGTCTCAGAACGTCATCATTCCGTCGGCCCATTCCCTATTGGACGTGCCGAATCAGTTCTGAGGGGGCATAAAGCGCCCGATTGCGCTCGTTGCAAAAACCTTTCGCGCATCAAGGCCCACCCCCAGGCATTCCCTTGCCCGCTATGGATCATACATGGCATCCCATCCGCATCCCTTGGCATGATCGGCACCTCCTCATGGGAAATATATGTAAAAAGTTTTCCAACAAAAAACTTCTTCTAGGAGAAATTCAACACGCGTTGTAAAAAACCCTTCCAACCTAAACGAATTTTATGCTCTCCTCCGTAAAGAACATTTTTTGCGACCATCTCAATGCAGCGCGACGCCATCGTGTCGGGAAAGGCGGAAAGCAATGGCTGCTGGCGTTTGACCGCGTTCATGACGCTCCTGTCCTCATAAATATAACCGAGGCTTGTCAGCGGCATCGAAAGAAATTTTTCCGAGGTCCGCTGGAGTTTTGTCACAACTTCCGTACTTTCACTCTCATCATATACGCGATTGACCACAATCTTCAAGTCTTTTTTTTCGGAATTCATGCTGTACGCTTTCATGACCGCGTACGCGTCGGTCAATGCAGTCGGTTCCGGCGTCGTCACAAGGATGACCTCGTCCGCCGCGAGAATGAAATCCAGCACGTTTCGCCCCAGCCCGGCGCCCGTGTCGACGAGCACAATATCCGCCATCGACTCGCAGGCGGTCAGCTTATCCATCAGGCATTTCCGCTCCTGGGGCGTAAAATCCACCGCGCGTTCGATAGCCGAGCCGCCGGAAATGTAATTCACGCCGTAAGGGCCGTGGATCAGCACATCCTCCAGCTGCACATCGGGCTGCAAAAGGTGCAGCAAATGATGCTTCGACATTGTTCCCAGCACCACGTCGACATTCGCCATGCCGAGGTCGGCGTCAACAATCATCACGCGCCGCCCGATTTTCGCCATCGCTATCGCGAGATTAACCGTCAGATTCGTCTTGCCGACGCCGCCCTTGCCGCTGGTAATGGCAATCACGCGGGCGCTCGTCCGTATCGTCGGACGAAAAACCCTTTTATATACCGGCATGACTTCCTGTGCCGCAGCCTGCGGCGCAGGCGTCGCCGACGGCGCCCCCTGTGCATACGGATAAGACGGCGCAGGCTGCGGCTCGCTGTATTCGTTTTTTCCCTGTACGAGCTCCCGCAGGCTCGACGCCTGATCCTTCATTTCACATTACCTCAGCATCAGCCTTGCCAGAGCTTCCGGCTTCGCCGGCTCAATATCGTCCGGAACGCTTTGTCCCGTCGTCAGGTAGGACATCGCCAGCCGCCGGTCAAACAGCAGATTCACAATGAACCCGATGCTTTCCGTTTCATCCGTCTTTGTCATCAGCAAACGGTCGGGACGGCAGGCCGCGAATCGTTCCAGGATCGCTTCCGCGTCACACTCCTTTGTCGTCGCGCTGAGCACGAGATGTTTCTCAATCGAAGGATCCACCGACAAAAGCTCTTTCAGCTCGTCCATCTGGTATTCGTTGTTCTGACTTCTCCCCGCCGTATCAATCAAAATCAATTTCTTGCCCCGGTGCTTCCGAAGGGCGGGCTTGAGTTCCTCCGGCGAATAGACGATCTCCAGCGGAAGCCCGATGATGTCGGAATACGTCCGAAGCTGATCCACCGCCGAAATCCGGTAAGTATCCGCCGTGATCAGCGCAACGCTGATCCCGCGTTCCAGTACGAATTTCGCCGCGATTTTCGCAATCGTCGTCGTCTTGCCGACGCCCGTAGTGCCAATCAAAGCGACAATTTTCGGGCGACCGTCCTTCAGTCCAATCCCGTCGCCTGTCTTCACGACGCTGTGCAGATAATCCCCAAGCGCCTTCACGGCTTCCGGGGAGTCCTTGCCAAGCATCATCGTCGCCGGCGGAATCTTGCGTATCATGTCCTGCATGACGTCGTCGCGAAGATCCTGCGCCATGAGCGCATCCTTGAGCGTCACCGTCTCATCGCCGCTGGCCGGCTGGTTCATCACCTGCCGGAGCATTTGGCGCATTTGCGCCAGCTCGTCTTCCAGCGCGTTGATTTTTTTCTGCTTGTCGCTGACCTCTTGCTCGTCCCCGACAGTTTCCGGCATCTCGGCAGAAACCTCAGACGGAGCAACCGACAGCTCATTGGAGGCAACAGCCGTCTCCGGCTCTGTCATCTCCTCTGCCTTGGTCTGTGCCGTCTCCTTGGCCGCAGCCGCCGCAAGAGTTTCCGCTTTGATGATGCGGGATTTTTCCTTCCTGGGCGCTCCCTCCGGCTGGGCCGCCCGGCTCGATGCAGGCGTTTTCGCCGAACGTTCAACGGCCGACTCCGGCTTGTTCAAAATCGGCTCCGCCAATCCCGACTCGATTTCTTCCAAACTCAGCCCGTCAAATGTTTCTTCTTCCGAATTTTGGGACGGCTGCACGCTAATCCGCGGCGGACGTTTTTTTGCCGGTTTTGAAGTTTTCGGCGCTGCCGGAGCACGCAAAATCGGCTCGGGCGTGAGAGGCGCGAATCCTTCCGTTTCCGGCGTCGCGGGAAGTTCTATCTCCTGATTCTGTACCCGAGCCAAGGAAACGCCTTCCTCGGTTCCCGCCGTCTTGTACTGCGAAAGCACATTGCGGGGCGGAGCAGCTTTTTGCGGCTTCGGCGGCTCCGGCGGACGCGCGGCCGGTTGTCTCGGTGTGCGCGGCATTGCCGGAAGCTTCACGCGAGGGCGGCGCGGCGTATCATCCACCGCTGCCGTCACTTCCACGACTTCCTTGCTCTTATAGCCCAAAAAGCCGCCCTGCTTATATCGTTTCGTATGAAGAATGACCGCGTCGCGTCCCAATTCGTCCTTGACCATTGCCATGGCTTCCTTGAGATCGGCCGCCTTAAACACCTTGATACGCAATTAAACTTTCACCACCCCAAGTATTTGCAGCTCTACGCTCTGCTCGATTTCCGCATGGGACAGGACGATAACGCCTTCAATCGAGCGCTCGACAAGCTTCCGGAAATACGGCCTGACCGCAGGGCTCGTCAGCACGATCGGCTGATATCCCATGTTCGTCAGCTTCGTCAGTTCCGTATTCAGGACTGTCAAGAGCTTCTGCATCGTATCCGGGTCCAGGCTCACATACGAGCCGCGATCCGTGCGCTGCACTGCGCCTGCGATCCGGTTTTCCAATGCCGGATCAAGCGTGACACAGGGAATTGTATTGTTTTGCAGGTTTTGCTGCGTAATCTGGCGCGCCATCGCGTGACGCACATACTCGGTCAGGATATCCGTATCCTTCGTCGCCCGCGCGTAATCCGCCAGCACCTCGAAAATCGTGCTCATATCGCGAATCGAGATGCGTTCCCGCAATAGATTCGCAAGCACCTTCTGAACCTCGCCCACCGACGGCATCTGCGACATGACCTCTTCGACGAGAGTATCGTTCGTCTTCTTGAGGTTGTCCACAAGATCCTGCGTTTCCTTGCGCCCGAGGATCTCGTCCGCGTGCGCCTTGATGACCTCAGTCAGGTGCGTCGCCAGCACCGAGACCGCGTCGACGACGGTATAGCCGTTGAGCTCAGCCTGCTCGCGCTGCTGCTCGGTAATCCAGAGCGCGGGGAGACCGAAGGCCGGCTCTATGGTCTCGATGCCCGGTACTTCCTCGAACACCGTTCCGGAATTCATCGCGAGGAAGTGATCAAGTAATAATTCGCCCTTCGCTATCTCAATTCCTTTTAATTTTATAATATAAGCGTTAGGTTTTATCTGGATATTGTCGCGAATGCGGATAGTCGGCACCACGAGGCCGAGTTCCAGCGCGCACTGGCGGCGGATCATGACAATGCGCTCCAAAAGGTCGCCGCCCTGTCCGGTATCGACAAGCGGAATCAGGCTGTACCCGATTTCAAGCTCCATCGGATCAACCTGAAGCAGCGAAACGATATTCTCCGGCTTGGTCGCCGCCTGCTTCTCCTTCGCCGCCTGCTGCTTCTTCTCCTCTGCCTGCTCCACGGTCGTTTCCTCCGTCCGGCGCAGGGAATAGCCGATAAAACCGGCAATCATGGAAAGCACGAAGAACGGAATCCCCGGAAGTCCCGGAACAATCGCAAGCAAGATCAAAACGCCGGACGCGATGAAGAACACGCGCGGGTTGCGGAAAAGCTGGGACACCAAATCGGCGCCGAGATTGTCGCCGTCCGACGCCGAGCGCGTAACGATGATGCCCGTCGCCACGGAAATCAAGAGCGCGGCGATCTGCCCGACAAGGCCGTCGCCCACCGTAAGGAGCGTATAAGTCTGGAGCGCCTGCATCGCCGTCAGGTTCCGCATCAGCATGCCGATGATGAAACCGCCGCCGATATTGATCAGCGTTATGATAATCGACGCGATGGCGTCGCCTTTGACGAACTTCGAGGCGCCGTCCATAGCGCCGTAAAAGCTGGCCTCGTCTTGTATCTTCTTTCGCCGTATCTTCGCCTCAGCGTCCGTAATCGCGCCTTGGTTCAGGTCGGCGTCGATGGCCATCTGCTTGCCCGGCATCGCGTCCAGAGTGAAGCGGGCCGCGACCTCGGAAACGCGCTCCGCGCCCTTCGTGATAACCACGAACTGGATAACGACAAGAATCAAAAACACGATAAAGCCGACGACAGCATTGCCGCCCACAACGAAATTGCCGAATGCGGTGATGACCTCGCCGGCGTAGCCTTCCAAAAGGATCAGCCGCGTTGTGGAAATGTTCAGCGCCAGGCGAAACAGCGTCGTAATCAGCAGGAGCGAAGGAAATACGGAAAAATCCAGCGCCTCCGAGTTGTAAATCGTCACCAGCACGATGACAAGCGAGAGCGTAATATTGACGCAAAGCAGGATATCAAGAAGCATCGTCGGCAAAGGAATGATCATCATCAGGACGATCATGATGAGAACGGCCGCGACCAGCACATCACTATGCTGTTGTATGAAGCTGCCCTTCTCTTCCATTGCCCGGCTCCTTTATTTGAACGCGCTTCATCCCCTGTCGGGAATCATCCGGCGTAGCGATAAGGATGTTTCAAATGATACACATAAGCGAGAACCTCAGCCACCGCCTTGTAAAGCTCCGGCGGAACCGTTTCGCCGATCTCCACCGACGCGAAAAGCGCCCGTGCCAGCGGCTTGTTCTCCACAATCACGACGCCGGCCTCCCGGGCGACGTCTTTTATCTTCAGGGCAACATAATCTTGCCCTTTCGCAATAACTTCCGGCGCGCGCATCCCTTCCGCGTAGCGGAGGGCCACCGCGAAATGCGTCGGGTTCGTCACAATGACATCCGCCTTCGGCACCTCGCGCATCATGCGCGACATCGCCATTTCTCTCTGTTTCTGCTTGATCTTGCCCTTGATCTGGGGATCGCCTTCCATTTGCTTGAACTCTTCCTTGACCTCTTGCTTGGTCATCTTGAGCTGCTCGTTGTGATCCCATTTTTGGTACATATAATCGAGTATCGCAAGCGCAAAGAAAATCGCGCATATCTTGAACGCCATCATGAAAATGATATCGGCAATCGTCGTCATGCTGGCGCCGAGTTCAAGATACAGCAGCTTGGGCATCTGCAAGATCTCGTCCTTCAAGTTTTCATAAAGGAACAAGCCGATAATCAATATCTTGAACAGGGACTTTATCAGCTCTACCAACGAACGCTTCGAGAAGATGCGCCCGAACCCGTTGATGGGATTCAGTTTATCAAGGTCGAAGCCCAAAGGCTCCGTCGTGAAATTCCAACCGACCTGCACGAGATTGATCGCGAGACCGACCAGCATGATCGCCACCATGATCGGGAACGCGGTCTTCAACAGGATCATGACGATACCGAGGAAAATCCGGAGCACCGTCTCCGTATCGACCGTCGTATTCAAATGGCCGAAAATATACGCCGTATATTCCGCGATTTCCCGATAGATGGTCGAGCCGAGAATCTTCATCGCCCAGAATCCGATGAACAGAACAAATGCCGCGTTCAGCTCTTGGCTTTTCGCTACCTGGCCTTTGTTTCTGGCGTCAGACTTCTTTTTGGCTGTCGGCTCTTCTGTTTTCTCCCCTCCGTCATCCGCAAACAGCTGGAGGTCAAAGAGGAAGCGGTTATCGTAGAACTCTGAGGGCGGCGTTGATGTTTCCGTACATCGCATTAAACACCACATCCAAAAACAGAAGATAAAACGGGATTACGATGGAAAGCACGCCAAGACCGATGATGATATGCATCGGAACGCCGACGACGAAAATATTGAGCTGGGGCATCGTCCTTGCCAAGATACCAAGTCCCACATTGGTCATCAGCACCGCGAACGTGACGGGAATCGCAATCTGCACGCCCGTCGTGAAAATCCCGACTGTAAACTTCGCGATGAGCTCCACCAGAGAGATATTCGGATTGAGCGCCAGAAGCGGCACGGATGTAAAGCTCCCCACCAGCGCCGAAATCAGCGCATGATGGCCGTTCGTCACGACGAACACGATGAGCCCCAAATTATAAAGAAAACTTCCGATAAGCGGTATCTGCTGACCGGAAGTCGGGTCCATGACATTGACGATCGAAAATCCTACCTGCATATCCATCATCTTGCCAGCCATATTGATCGCCGCAAATGAGACATAGGCCACGAAGCCGATAAGCCAACCGATAAAAAGCTCGCGGAGTACCGCAATTGCAAAAGCGATTACAGCCGCCGGCGCCTGCACGGCGCCCATGCTGTCCACCACCGGAAAAATCGCGAAGGAAACAGCCACCGCCGCCCCCACGCGGATATTCTGCGGGACATTCATGCTGCCGAAAAAGGGCGCAATGATAAAAAGCCCGCTGACTCTCGTCAAGAGCAAGAGAAACACCGCCGCATGATTCTGCAACAGATCGTAAAAATCCACGGCGACCTCTCCATCCTCAGCCGATATACATCGGCAGATTTATAAACATCCCCGACACATACTCCACCATGATGCGGAGCATCCACGGCCCGAAAATCAGGATGGCCACAAACACCGCGATGATTTTCGGGATAAAGGCCAGCGTCTGCTCCTGTATGGACGTCGTCGTCTGGAAAACGCTGACCGCGAGACCTACCATAAGGCCAAGCCCAAGCATCGGAGCGGCAACAAGCAGAACGACCATCAATGCCTGCTGGCCGATCTGGACGACCACATCGCCCGACATCGCCTCATCCCCTCACGCAGCTTTACTTGAAGCTCACAATCAAAGACCGTATCAAAAGCTGCCAACCGTCCACCATGACAAAGAGCAATATCTTGAACGGCATCGAGATCATGACCGGCGGCAGCATCATCATGCCCATGCCCATCAGCGTACTCGCGACAATCATGTCAATGACGATAAACGGAATATAAATCATGAAACCGATCTGGAACGCCGTCTTCAGCTCGCTGATCACATACGCCGGAATCAACGTGAATGTTGAGACGTCATCCTGTGTATCCGGCCTCGGATCGTTTGCGAGATTTACGAAAAGCGCCAAATCCGCCTCGCGGGTCTGCTTGAACATGAATTCCCGCATCGGGGCGACCACATTTTTCAGCGCCTCTTCCTGGGAAATCTGCCCCGCAAGGTATGGCTGCAATCCCTGCTCGTTTGCCACGCTCCAATACGGCCCCATAACGTAAACCGTCAGGAACAGCGCCAACGCGATGACCACCTGATTCGGTGGTACATTCTGCGTGGAAAGCGCGTTTCGCAGGAATCCGATGACCACTACGATCCGGACGAACGCCGTCGTCATCAAGAGGATCGACGGAGCGATTGACAGGACCGTCAGCACCACCAGGATCTGGAGCGTCACCGCCACATCCTGCGGATTGTTTGACGAGCCGACGTTGATATCAATATTCGGGATCAGAGGCGCCGCCCAGCCGGTTTTCGCCATCAGCAAAAAAGAAAGCAGGGCTCCCACGCAAATGAGAGTCCGCCGCTTATTCAACACACCGCACAACCCCTTCTCATCTGCGGTATCCCCCATCGCGAAAAAGCGACGGTATCCTCTTCGCGAGCTGTTCCAGCGTTCCCATTTGCGAAGAAAATATATCCACCCCGCCGGATGGTGCCAAAGAGCTGCGATGCAGCCGCTCTATCTCCTCCGGATCCGTGATCTCCCTGAGCAGCGTAATCGAATGCTCGGTCACGCCGAGCACGAATACCCGCTCTGCCAATTCCACAATGCAAACCGAACGATTCGGCCCAAGCGGAAGATGCGCCAAAAGATGACCGCCGGACGCGCCGGTCGCTTTCGCGAAATGCCCGGCCAACAAGCGAGACGCCAGATAAGCCAGGACAAGAACGAAAGCGAACACCGCCAGGAGGCTAAAGAGATAAGCCAGTGTCGACCACCATGATACCCCGGTCGGCCTTGGGTCAGGCTCCGTATAGCCGGACAGATAACCGCCCTCCGCCGCCAGCGTGAGCGCATCCGGCAACGCAAAAAGCAACACGGCCAGCCCCAGGAAGGCCGCAAGACGGAGCCCTCGCCGCATCATCAGCCGACAGCTTTGCGGACAGCCTCAAGAACGCGGTCTGCCTGGAACGGCTTCACGATGAAGTCGCGCGCACCGGCCTGGATGGCCTCGATAACCATCGCCTGCTGGCCCATAGCGCTGCACATAACGATCTTCGCATTCGCGTCGATCTTCTTGATTTCCTTGACTGCACTGATGCCGTCCATTTCCGGCATCGTGATATCCATCGTCGTAAGGTCAGGCTTCAGCTCCTGATACTTCTCGACAGCCTTCATGCCGTTCTCAGCTTCGCCGACGACCTCATACCCGTTCTTCGAAAGGATGTCCTTGACCATCATCCGCATGAATGCTGCGTCATCAACGACCAAAACTCTGACTGCCATGTTGTTCATCTCTCCTCTTTGTCTTGGAATATAGAACTCCACTAATACTATTATATAAAAAACTTGTGATTTACACAAGGCAAAAGCGAATTATTGCAATTTCGCCGCTCGCTCCTCCGGACTTACAATATCCGTGATGCGGACGCCGAAATTCTCGTCGATGACGACGACCTCGCCCTTTGCCAGGAACTTGCCGTTGACATGAATATCGACCGGCTCACCCGCGAGCTTATCCAACTCGACGATGGAGCCGTTCGTCAGCTCCAAAACATCCTTGATCGACTTCTTCGTCCTCCCCAGCTCCACCGTCACCTGAAGCGGTACGTCGAGGATCAACCCGATGTTCGCGTCGTTGACCTGGAGCGGAGCCGTCGCCAGCGGAGTAAATTGCGCCGGCTGCACCGGAACTCCGGCCGCTACGCGCGCCTGCTGCCCATACACCGGTTGCGGAGCCATCGGCATCGGCGCTGCCGCCGGCATCGGAGCCGCTTGCGGCGGCGGCGGTGGCGGAGCCGCTGCCGGAGGAGGAGGCGGCGGAGCCGCAACCGAAGGCGCGGGGGGCGGAGGAGGAGGAGGTGCTTCCTCTTCATCTGCCGCGCCGCTGCTCATCAGCGCATCCACCATTTCCGTTGCAATACCGATTGGCAGGATCTGCATAATCTCGCTGTCGATCAGCCCGTCGACCTCCATACGGAACGAGGTCTTCACAATGGTCTCATCCGAGCCCACAATCTCCGTGACCTTCTCTTCCGAGCCGAGATCGATCAGATTCACCTTCGGCGGCGAAATGTCGATTTTCTTGTTGAACATCGACGAGAGCGATGTTGCGACGGCGCCCATCATCTGGTTCATCGCCTCGCCGACGGCGCTCATATGGATTTCATTCAAATCTTCCGGAGGCGCCGTGCCGTCGCCGCCCATCATCAGGTCGGCGATGATGCAGGCGTCGCTCGCTTGGATCGCGAGAATATTGTTGCCGTCGATTCCGACCGTATAGCCGACCTCGACAATCAAATACGGCATCGGGTAGCTTTCCCGGATCGAGCTCATCGTAGCCATCGA
>CAMVIO010000005.1 GCA_947167555.1 uncultured Selenomonadales bacterium | reverse complement strand
ATCGACAAGAATGTGGCGGAGGAAAAACTCGCGTCGTTTTCTGCGGCGAAGGACGCGGGGGAGACCGGCATCGTTACCGACTACAAAAAAACAAAAAAAGAGGAACCGCAGCGCCTTCCCTTTGCGCTATCCACTTTGCAAGTCTTGGCAGGCAAACGGTTTGGCTACGAACCGCAGCAGGTTCTCGACACGGCACAGCAACTTTACGAGCGGAAGCTCACGACCTATCCGCGCTCGGATTGCGAGTATCTGCCAACGAATCAATTCCGCACGGCAGGAACGATCCTTGCAAACCTTACGCAGACAGGGGACAATCAGCTTGCGGCATGGGCAGGCGGCGCAAACGCGAAGACTAAGAGTCGAGCGTGGAATGACAAGAAAATAACCGCGCATCACGCGATTATTCCGACGACTGTGAAGGTAAAACTGGACACGCTGACGCCAATGCAGCGAAATATATATTTCCTGATAGCGCAGGCGTATCTTGCGCAGTTTTATCCTGTCCACGTTTACGACCAAACGAAGCTGGAGTTGAACTTTGCGGGCGAGCGCTTCACGTCCAGTGGGCGTGTGGTGCGCGAAGTCGGCTGGAAATCCATCTATGCAAGCCAAAACGTCGAAAAGAACGAAGGCGAGGAAACGGATGAAAACAATGACAGCGGTGAACTGCCAGCAATGAAGAAAAAGGATGTCGTCGCATGGCAAGTGGGGAAGCTGTCCGAGAAAGAAACGAAACCGCCCCAGCGCTTTACGCCGTCCACGTTGCTTGCGGCGATGAAAGACATCCACAAATTCGTGCGAGACGATACGGCAAAAAAGACGCTGCGCGCCGTATCTGGCATTGGCACCGAAGCAACGCGGGCGACGATTATCGACGATTTGATTCGTCGGAACTTTTTGCAGGCGGCAGGCAAGAAAAAAGTATTGACGCCGACATCGGCGGCGGAGTTCCTTGTAGACGCTTTGCCGGAAGATATGACGTACCCAGACAAGACGGCGGTTTGGGAGGATGCGCTGCATGCGATGGCGGAAGGTGAGGGAAGCATAGAATTGTTCCTTGAGGAACAGATTGCTTTTACGCGCAGTCTTTGCGGCATGGCGTTGAAAGCTGTCCTTCCGCCGGCGGAGGAGGAAACAAGATGTCCGCGCTGCGGTCGCGGGGTTCTGACACAAAAACAGGGGAAAAACGGGGTTTTCTGGGGTTGCACGAATTTTCCGCGCTGTCGGATGACCGCCCCCGACGCAAACGGCAAACCGGATTTGTCTCGTATTTCTGCGCGTAGGGAAAGCGGTTCTCAGGTTATCTCATCGGACGATTATCGTGCTTCGAAGCGTCCCGCTGCGCCTGCGGCCTCCCCCGCGTCATGGCAGGACGGTGCGCCGGGGTTGAGCGAGGAGGAAATGGCCGCATTCTTCGCCGAGTATCAGCCGACGCTTTCTGTCAGTTCGTATGGCGGCGCGAACTCCACACGAAAGAAAACATGGCGCGGCGACAAGCCGAAGTATTCTGCTGCACCGATGGAACGCATGGAAAAAAAGTCGAATAAAAGCAATTTTCTCTGTCCTCATTGCAAGGAAGGTTTTCTACGATTCATACGCGGCAAAAACGGCGGCTTTTGGGGCTGCACCAATTATCCGTCATGTACGGCAACCTATGACGACGCAAACGGGAAGCCCGTCTTGCCCTAAAACAAAGTTAGTTATAAAATAGAATCATTGGAAAGGATTTTGTGGAGGTTTTCATTTTTGGACGGCTTTACGATTGCCATAAACTTTTTATTGATTGTCATCTTTATCGTGTTGAACGGCTTCTTTGTTTCGGCGGAGTTCACCATCGTCAAGGTTCGGCTGTCGCAGCTTGAGGAATTGATCGCGAAGGGGAACAAACGCGCGGAATATGCGAAACACCTCGTCGACCGGATGGACGTTTCACTCTCGGTAACGCAGCTCGGCATTACGTTGGTATCGTTGGCGCTAGGCTGGATCGGAGAGCCGTTTCTCGCGGACCTTTTGCGCGCGCCATTGGCCTCCGTCGGCATAACTGGCGCAGGCGTTGATACAGCGGCATTTGCTGTTGCGTTTTCCGTGATTACGGCCGCGCATATTATTCTTGGTGAACTCGTGCCAAAGAATGTTTCCATCGTGCGCCCGTTGGAAATGCTCTTGATGACGTCGTTGCCACTGCTTCTGTTTCAGCGGCTGACATACCCATTCGTATGGTTCTTGAATCATTTTGCGAATTGGATCATTCATCGTTTTATGGGCATCGACGTTGCAGACGGTGAAGGTGACGCTCATTCCGAGGCGGAAATCCGCCTTTTGATGGAGGAAAGCCGAAAAAAAGGCTATATCAACAAAACAGAGTTTGACTTCGTTGACAACGTGTTCGATTTTTCGGATAAAGAAGTGCGGGATATCATGATTCCACGGGCGGACATGGTCTGCTTGTATCTGGAGCAAAGCGCCGCCAAGAATGTTGAATTGGCAATTCGTGAGCAACTTACGCGATATCCTATTTGCCGCGAAGACAAAGATCATATTGTCGGTTTCCTTCATATCAAAGATTTAATGGAGCCGCTCCGCCGCGGCAAGACGCCGAATCTCCGGCGATTGGCTCGGCAGGCAATTGTTGTGCCAGAAACGATGGCTGTATCGCGGCTCTTGAAGACGCTGCAAAAAAATCGCGCCCAGTTGGCCATTGTCGTCGATGAATATGGCGGTACGGCAGGCATGGTAACCGTAGAGGACATTGTCGAGGAAATCGTCGGCGACATCCAGGACGAATTCGATGAGGAACGTCCTGTCGTCGAACGGCGTTCCCCCCTGATTTACTCTGTGGACGCAAAATTGCCGATTGATGAAATCAACGATATATTGGAGCTTTCTCTCGACGTCGAGAATGTGGACACGATTGGCGGTTGGGTTTACGCACAGGGCGAGACGCCGCCAAAGGTTGGGCAGTTTGCTTGGCTGGACGGCAACGCTTTCTTCGTCGAGGAAGTGGATAATGTACGTATCACTCGTGTTCTCGTACGTCTGAAAAAGGAATTGACTGAGGAACACGAGGAAATCAAGGGTGACGTGGAGGCCGATGATCAGGACGATGAGAAGGAAGTCCGCGATTTGCAATAAATAGATTGAAACGGGAGATGAGGATATGGAATGGAACGGGCAAAAAGCGCGGGAAGCGATTGAATCCTTTGCCTTCGGGCCCGAGGAATTGATTGCCGCCGTCGAAGTGTTTCGCAGCGAAATGGAAAAAGGGCTGCAAGGAAACGCCGATTCGACGCTAAAGCCGCTGCCATCGTATTTGGGATTGCCAACGGGCGACGAGCAAGGCGAATTCATCACGCTCGACTTTGGCGGGACGAATGTGCGTGCTGAGCGAGTACGCTTGTTTGGCGGTGGCCATTACGAGCAGGCGGCGCGCGTGGCGAAGCCGTTGATTGTACCGGGAAGGTATAATCATGCTGGTCATGGTTCTTCGGCGGAGGGGCTGTTCGGGTTCCTGGCCGAGATCATTGATGCAGTGCTTGGCGGCGATCATGAGACGCCGTATCGACTCGGTCATACCTTTTCCTTTCCGTCGACGCAGGACTCCCCTCGGGACGCGAAACTGATTTCATGGACAAAAGAATTGGCGGTGCCGGACGTAGAAGGGCGTTGGGTTAATGAAAAGCTGAACGACGCACTGTTGCGGCGAGGCCTTTCCAATGTTCGCCCGACCGCTATCTTGAATGACACCGTTGCCGTGCTTTTGGCAGCGGCATACCAGTGGGACGACATTGCTATCGGCTCAATCTATGCGACCGGATTCAACGCGTGCTATTTGGAAAACTTCGGTGGGGCAAAGCCGCCGATGATCATGAATCTTGAAGCCGGCAATTTCGGATGGATTGACCAGAACGAATACGATATAGCTCTGGATGCAACGTCGGAAAAAGAAGGCGCGCAGACGTTAGAGAAAATGGTGTCCGGACGGTATCTTGGCGCATTGTTCTCAAAAGCTTACGGTGATATTTTTGGTGAGACGTTCCACGCTGTGACAGGCGAGGACCTGTGCCGAATCATTCAGGGAGATGGAGCATCGCTGCTTAGCCGAATGACCGGCATTTCACTGACAGACGGGCAAATCGAAGAAAGCGCGGCGTTGGCAGAGGCCATCGTACGACGTTCGGCGCGTATTGCCGCCGCTGTTTATGTGGGAATGCTCCGTCATATCTTGGGCGGAAAAACAATCGGCGCACAAAATATCGCCATCGAAGGATCATTTTTCACGCACATGGCGGTTGCACGTCTTGCGCTACGCGATGCACTACGGGAGATATTAAAGGACGAGGAGAAAACCGTCCAAATCCTCCACGTCAAAGGCGGAGCATCGCTGGGGGCGGCTATAGCCGCAGCGATGATTGGAAAATGATAAAGGAGATTTGCAAAAAGACGGTTCGTTGCGAAACAAAATCGCAGTGAGCCGTTATTTCATTAAAATTTACTTTCAATTCCGTTCTGTCTGTCAGTGTTGCTTTTTTTAGGGAAAATGATATAATTGAAAATATTTTTTGAAGGATATTGGAAAGGACAAGGGATTTTCATGGCAGACACAAAAAGACCGCATATTGTCATTGTCGGCGCCGGCTTCGGCGGCGTCAAGGTGGCAAAGGGATTGGCGAAACTTCCTGTCGACGTCACAATCATCGACAGAAATAATTTTCATGTGTTCCAACCGTTGCTTTATCAGCTTTCAACTTCGGAATTGGACGAAAACGAAATTGCTTATCCTATCCGCGCCTTTTTCCGTAATACGAAGAATGTTCGTTTTTTTATGGCGTATGCGGATGATTTTGATACCGAAAACAAAATCCTGATAACAGATCAAGGCAAAGTATCGTATGACTATTTGGTTCTTGCGGCAGGGGCAACCACCAATTATTTCGGAATGGAAAACGTCGCGCAGAATTCTTTCGGTATGAAGACGTTGCAGCAGGCTGTCGCGATTCGCAATCATGTCTTGAGAATGTTTGAGAATGCTACAAAGTGCGAGAATGCGGCCGAGCGGCGTCAGATGCTGACTTTTGTTTGCGTCGGCGGCGGTCCGACAGGCGTCGAGTGCGCGGGTGCGTTGTCCGAATTGATTTACGGCGTCATGAAATACGAATATCATAACCTTGATTTCTCCGAGGCGAAGGTGGTGCTGGTCGAGGCGATGGACCATGTACTTGCAATGATGCCGGAACAGCTTCAGCAGGAAACGGTTCGCGTCTTGCGCGACATCCGCAAGGTCGACGTCCGCACAGCGACACAAGTCATGGATTACGACGGGGAAGAATTAAAACTTAAAGATGGCAGCTCAATTCCGACGAAGACTGTCATTTGGGCGGCGGGCGTCAAGGCTGTTCCGTTCGTCAAGAATCTCGGCGCGGAAACCGACCGCGCGGGGCGTGTCGTCGTGGAAAAAACTTTGCAGGTCAAAGGCCATCCGGATATTTTTGCCATCGGTGATTGTGCAAACTTTATGCAGGACGGTCGCCCACTGGCGACGGTAGCGCCGGTCGCAACACAACAAGCTGTAGTTTGCGTTGAAAACATCAAGAAACTGCTGCGCGATTCGAACGCAACTCTTTCCGAGTTCACATATAAGAACGTGGGCGCGATGGCAACCATTTGTCGTGGCCATGCCGTCGTCGCGATGGGCAACATGAAAATGCGGGGATTTTTCGCGTGGGTGGCATGGATGGTAGTTCATCTGATGCGCCTCGCAGGGACCTACACAAACTTGACGGTGGCCTATAAATGGTTCTGGAATTTCCTTTTTGGCCTGCGATTGGGGCGCGTTATCAACGATACGGAAATGAGAGACGGTTGATACTGAGGATTGATGTAAAATCAAGATTATTATTACGCTGATACAAAATCCCCATGCGTGTTTTTATCGCGCATGGGGATTTTCTTGTGCCAATATTTTTTCGAGACGCTTCTCGTCGGGAGTGACAGCAATCGTTTTTTGATGCGTAAATATGACGAACCCCGGCTTTGCGCCCGAGGGCTTTTTTACAAAGCGGCAAGGAGTGTAGTCCACAGGGATATTGGATGAGCCGGAGGCTTGGCTGAAATGCGCAGCCAGTGAGGCTGCAAGCAGCAAAGTCTGCTCATCCGGTTCGACGCCCCCTGTCCGAAGGATGACATGGGAACCGGGGATATCCTTCGTGTGCAGCCAGAGATCGTCACGCGCGGCGATACGAAAGGTCAGGCGGTCATTTTGAGTGTTGTTTTTCCCGACGAGGATCTCCGTGCCGTCTTCGGCACGGAATCGGAAAGGCCTGGATACTTTCTCTCCGGGCTTTTTCTTTTGGGATTCACGTAGCAGGCCAGAAGAAATTAATTCCGAGCGGATATCGGAGATTTCCGAAAGCTCGGTGCAGGACGCGAGGGAGAGTTCAATACTTTCGAGATAGCGGATGTTCTCTTCACAGACGTCAATTTGTTCCTCCAAGAGTTTTTCGGCACGACGAAGTTTACCGTATTTTTTATAATAGTCGTTGATATTTTGCCGTATGGTAACCCGCCGATCGAGAGCGATAGATACATTCTTTCCGTCTTCGGCATAAATGTCTGGGAGGGTAACTTCGTCATCTTCATGGTCTCCAAGTTGATGCTGGTATGTGCTTAATGTATCTGCTTTTTTACGGAATTCGTCAGCGTTTTTAGCTTCCTCGGCTTCCTTAAAAAGCTTTTGACATTTGTTTTGTGCACGGCGAAGCTCATTTTTGATAAGCTTCTGGAAACGTTCCTTGTCGGGAGGTGTGTAATTTCCAATCAGATAGTCAGCCCGAATAAGAAGACGGCTCATGTCGGGGAAGCTTTCCTTCTTGGCGTTTTGGAAAGCATGGAGCGGAAAAGCAGCCATAGCCATAAGCTTTCCTTTATCGTCAGTAAGCAGCATGGCGGGAAGCGTTTCATCTCGAAGAGAAGCGACGGTTTCGGTAAAGGCATTGGCAAGAGAAGAAAAGTCCGAATCATCAAGAGATCCGATTTGCTTGTCAAATGGAAGTCCTGCGGAAAAAGCGATTTCTTTCGCGGTGATTGGACCAATGCCGAGACAAGCGTCACTAATCGCCTTAACGAGTTTCATATCCTTTCTTTCGCGAAGATGTGATATGAAATCCTTCGGCGTAGACGAAAGAGCGTTTAATTTTCCACCATCGGCCGGAGCCTGATATTCGCTGCCTGGTAGTATAAGACGCACACGACTATCTGCAGCACCGACACGCCGCAGAGCGTCAATGATTATTCTGTCGTCTATCAAAATGAGGTTTGAATATTTTCCCATCAATTCAACTGCAAGTGTTTTTGTGACGATACGCCCGCCTGTGGCAAGTATATCCACGTCGATGAAAATCACCCGATCAAGCACATGTTGGCGAATGGCTGCGATACGTCCTGTTTCCAGATGTTTACGAAGAAGCATACAGAAGGAAGGTGGTTCGGAGGGATTTTCCAGTGGAGTATCCAGAAGATAAATTGCCGGATTTTGAGGACGAACAGACAAGCAGAAGCAAAGATTTTGTCCTGGCTGACGGACGGCAATTTGCACAGTCGTACGATTCGGCTGCGTGATTTTGTCTATGCGGCTTCCGGTCAACGCGGCGTTTAATTCGCGCGTGAGTCGATACATGGAAAAGCCGTCAAGGCTCATGAATTACACCTTCTTTCCTGAGTTCCGTTTTTTTCGAGCGCGGGGCAAGAAATTCCCTCCCCATTCGAACTGCATTTGCGATAGAGACAAGAAGTCCGGGAAGTGAGGCTAGTCCGACATGCCAAGGCGCAGGAAATGAACCGCCCATAGTGATGAAGAGTCCCGAAGATACCGGTAAAATCAGAATAGTACCAAGAAATGTTGCCAAAGTGTTTTGACGAATAACAGAACGGATTTTTTGCAGAAGGGATCGTGCAACCGGCAATGTCGTGAGGTCTTTTACCACCAATGCAGGTAAAAGTTGATTGGACGAATCGGGAACTATTTCCATGGATAAAGGATCAGATTTAGCGTCGATATCGATGGTAGCATATGCAGCGATGGTTTCTTTTTCCATCAGATGCTGTTCTTTCATTTTTGCGAATCTGGGCAGAATGACACAATCCGCTTGTCTGATGGCGGGATTGTCTTCCGGTAGATTTGCGAAAAGCGCAACATTTTTTCCGTGTGCCTGCAAGAGCTGGATTTCGCGAACAAGATCCGTAGTGCGAATACTATGACGATAGTTCGGGACTCCAAGACGTTTCGCAACGCTCTTTGCGGTACGCGCGCCCTCGCCAATCATCAGAATAGTTTCAACGCCCTGTTGTTCTAGGGCTTGAACTGTTTCCGCCGTTTCGGTATTCAAGTCATATTCATACGCGATGATGCCTTTCGCGTTTTTTCCATTACTCACGTAAAGGATGGTTTTTCCTTTTTCCGCAAGCTGATCGTCCTTCGTCAAAAGATTGGCGCTTATACGGACGCCTTGGGATTCAATCCACGATTTTTGTCCCACACGGATTGGTGCGCCATTCATCAGGACTTCCACGCCCTCGCCCGGAGATTCGTTAAAGGCGGCAATGCGCCCGTATTTTGCACGAAGACGGATGGCGTGCTCGGAAATCACTTTCGCAATCGGATGGTGCGAGCCAGATTCGGCAGCGGCAGCGAGGGACATGAACGCAGCCATGGTAATACCTTCAGGTACAAGGTCAGTAATTTGCGGCTCGCCTTCCGTTAGGATATCCGGTTTTCCGAGAACGAGCACATCGGCAGAAGACGCGGCTTCGACAGCACGAAGACTGCGAAGAGAAATACCTCTTTCTTCCAGTAATGCAGCGCCAATCCAAAGAGGAATCGATTCTGCGAGTGGCAACACGCAAGGGGCTACTGTCAGAATAAGGAAGAGACAAAAAGCAACAGTAAAGGGGACGGAGACGCCGAGTAAACTCCACGCGAGACCGGAAAGGATAACAATAAGGAGTGACAAAAGGGCAGCGTGATTGGAGATTGGACTCAGTTCCAGCATAATATCCTTTTCGGGAATCGGCGGCTCAGCGGCTGCACGTGTCAACAAGATAGCGGCGCGAGCGCGCAATAATTCGGAAAGAGAGAAGGAAAATGCCCAAAGACCAATTAGATGGAAATAAGAAGGGAAATCTTGACTGACGGCATCAAAAGCAAGCAATGCGCTCATGGTGCTGGAATATAAAGGACTGGAAGTAAATAATCCTGACAACTTTCCAAGAATCAGCGGTAATGTGCCAAGAATGAATGACGATAGTGTCGAGACAGCAAGCAGTGTATTTGCCCCTGGCAAGCGGTGACGCAAGTCAACAAATCCGCGCAAATATATTGGATATTGCAAACACACCAGAAAAAAAGCAGCGCCACATTCGATGAATGGTGTATTTTCAACCAGCATTGAAAATGTCTCAGTCCAGTTCGGTGCATAGAGCCGCGACCAAGAAAGTATGCTTGGAAGAGCTGCACTGCCGAAAAGCATGACAAGCAACGGTATAGAAAGTAAAAGGCGAATTAACGTCTTTGTTAATACGGGGGTTTTCATTCCAAGGAATCTCCTTTGTATTTCTTCATATTTAATTATTATGAACTGTGAGGACGTTAATTGTCAATTCATTGACAAAGAGAAATTTCCTTTCGTGATGTTTTCATGCGAATTTAAAAATGGTATAATATAAAAGCTGTGCAAAAGCAAAACGAATGCTCATTGAGTGACATATCGTTAGGCCAAAGGACATACTACGCAGGAGAGTTTTCTTTATGGTTACGGTTAAAGCGAACGCCAAGATCAATTTGACGCTGGATATTTTAAGTAAGCGCTTGGACGGCTACCATGAAGTTGAAATGGTTATGCAGTCGGTAGGGCTTTTTGATACAATCCGCATGGAACGTCAACAGACAGGCATTTCCCTTCAGATCGACACAAAGGAGCTTTTGGCAGACGAAACGAATCTCGCATGGAAAGCCGCTCGTCTTTTTTTGGATGTATACAGAATACAAGAAGGCGTTTTTATTGAAATCGAAAAGCGGATTCCTATTGCGGCTGGATTGGCAGGTGGCTCTGCCGATGCAGCAGGGGTGCTGATCGGCATGAATATCCTCTTCGGCAAAAGGCTTACAGCAGAAGATCTTTGTGCGCTCGGTGAGCAAATCGGTTCGGATATTCCGTTTTGCATCGAAGGCGGCACAATGCTAGCGACAGGACGCGGTGAAATTTTGCAACGATTGCCTAATTTACCGCCACTATTTGTCGTTTTGGCAAAACCGCCTGTTTCGGTGTCGACAGCATGGGCATATAGGAATTATGATGAGACGGGAGCTTTGTACCATCCCGATACGAAGAAAATGATTGCGGCACTTTCCGAAGGGTGTGTCGATCATATTGCAAGCTGTCTTGCCAATGTTCTGGAAGAAGTGACAAAAAAAGAGTATACGATTATCGAAGCATATAAGCATGTGTTTATGGAGAATGGCGCGATAGCAAGCCTGATGTCGGGCAGTGGGCCAACGGTGTTTGCCCTTACAAAGACAAAGACAGACGCAGATTACGCGGCGGCGGCACTCGCCAGGAATTATCCGGATGCAGCGGTCTTTGTTGTCTCTACAGTAGGACGTAACAATATATAATGAAAGTTTGAGCAATAAAGGATGGATGGAAGTATGGAAAAAAGGAAATTGGGTCCCATTCAGTTGGACAGCTACCAACCTCTTAGAGAAGTGGTTTGCGAGACACTTCGGGATGCGGTACGGCGTGGGATATTACAGCCAGGCGAACGTTTGATGGAAATCCAGCTGGCGGAAGATCTCGGTGTTAGCCGAACGCCTGTGCGCGAAGCAATACGAAAGCTGGAGATGGAAGGCTACGTCATTATGATGCCAAGACGCGGCACTTACGTTGCCGATCTTTCCATTCGCGACATCAATGAAGTGTTTGAAATACGTACGTCTTTGGAATCCTTGGCAAGCGGATTGGCAGCTGAGCGTATTAATGAAGACGAACTGGAAAAACTTCAGCGGCTTCTTGTAGAAATTGGCGCATATATCAAAAGCGGAGATATGGAAAGTATTGTCCGCACAGATACGGAATTTCATGATCTTTTGTATCAGGCAAGCCGAAATACACGACTTGTCGGCATTATTTCAAATCTTCGAGAGCAACTCACACGATTCCGCACTACATCTATGTCCTTTCCAGGACGTCTCAAAGCAACGCTGGAGGAACATAGGAAAATTGTCGAAGCCATTGCACAGGGAGATGAGAAAGCTGCACGCAAGGCGGCGGAGCATCACATGGAAAAATCGGAGCAAACACTTTTGGCAAGCATGAAGGCAAAGGAAAAAAAGGACATTGTTAAGGAATAAGGGAGCACAAGACATGACGGATTTGGTTACGATTATTTTAGCGGCTGGAAAAGGAACGCGCATGAAATCGGCGCTTCCGAAAGTATTGCACAAAGTTTGCGGCAAAGAAATGGTGCGATGTGTACTGGATACAGCGACGTCAGCGGGTTCAAAGCGCAATATCGTCGTCGTCGGTTTCGGCGCAGATGAGGTTCGGAAGGCACTGGACGGTGCAGCGGAAGTTGTCGTTCAAAAGGAACAGCTTGGCACAGGCCATGCGGTGCTTCAAGTAGAGCCGTATCTTCGAGAGACAAAAGGTACGGTCATGGTGCTCTGCGGAGACACGCCACTCTTGACTGTCGGGCTGCTTCGAAAGCTCTACGAAGAGCATGAAAAAGCGGGCGCAAAGGCCACGGTATTGACGGCAATCATGCCTGACGCAACAGGGTATGGACGTGTAATACGAACGGCATCGGGCGACGTGGAAAAAATTGTTGAGCACAAGGACGCAACGGAAGACGAGCGTAAAGTGCGAGAGGTTAACGCAGGGATTTATTGTTTTGAAAAAGACGCTCTTTTTTCCGCACTGTCAAAGGTCGGCTGTGAAAACGCGCAAGGCGAATATTATCTGCCTGATGTACTTTCCATTCTTCGTGGACAGGGTGAAAAGATCTGGGCCGTTGCGGCGGACGATTACGAAGAGACGCTGGGAGTAAATTCCCGTATTCATCTCGCGCAGGCAGAAAAAATACTTCGCCGCAGGAAGAATATCGAATTGATGGAGAGCGGCGTTACACTCATGGATCCGGAATCCACGTTTATTGATATGGATGTCTCTGTCGGGCGAGATACGGTCATTTATCCGTTCACTTGGATAGAAGGAAAAACAAGCGTGGGCGAACGATGCAATCTTGGTCCGTCAAGCCGCTTTACGGACGTGAAAATCGGCAACGGCGTAACTGCGCACTTTGTTTATGCGCACGAATGCGAAATCAAAGAAGGCGTCACGATGGGACCATTTGTCCATATACGCCCGGATTCACAAGTCGGAAAGAATGTAAAAATCGGAAATTTTGTCGAGGTCAAGAACTCGAATATCGGCGAAGGCTCGAAGTTACCACATTTACAATATATCGGCGATTGTGATATGGGCGCAGGAGTCAATATGGGGTGCGGAACGATTACTGTCAATTATGACGGCAAACAAAAATTCCGCACGAAAATCGGGGATAATGCCTTTGTCGGCTGCAATTCGAATCTCGTTGCGCCGGTGTCCATTGGCGACGGAGCATATATCGCGGCAGGCTCCACGATTACGAAAGATGTGCCGTCAGAGGAACTGGCAGTGGCACGCGCACATCAGAAAAACATTCCTAATTGGCCGGATAAGAGAAAATAAATAAGACTGGACAAATCTCCACGCTGATTTATAATTAATGTGTACTTTCAATATCAACGATGATCTCATAAAAATGGGGGACAGATCATGGCATCACAATATGGAACGATTTGCATCTTGTCGGGTACGGCAAATCCAAAACTTGCAAAGGACATTGCCAATCATCTCGGCGTGCCGCTTTGCGATGCGTTGGTAAGCCGATTCAACAACGGCGAGACGCAAGTCATGATAAATGAAAGCGTTCGGGGAAGGGACGTCTATATCATCCAGCCGACTTCCCAGCCGGTCAACGACAGCTTGATTGAGCTTTTGATCATGATCGATGCATGCAAACGTGCTTCCGTGCACAGCGTTACGGCGGTTGTTCCGTATTACGCATATGCGCGCCAGGATCGCAAGACGCGCGGTCGTGAGCCGATTTCCGCAAAACTTGTTGCAAACCTGATTGAGACAGCGGGCGCAAACCGTGTCGTCACAGTTGATTTGCATGCCGGCCAGATTCAAGGCTTTTTTGATATTCCTGTTGACCATTTGGCTGCGGCTCCAGTACTTGCCGATTATTTTAATCAAAATCATGTTTTTGATGATGCTGTCGTCGTATCACCCGATCTTGGCGGCGTAACAAGGGCGCGAGTGCTGGCTGACCGTCTGCATACTTCCATTGCGATTATAGAGAAACGTCGTCCCGAGCCGGGTAAGGCCGAAGTCATGAATTTGATTGGTGACGTTAAAGGCAAGACTGCAATCATGATTGACGACATCGTGGACACGGCCGGTTCCCTCTGCGAGGGTGCGAAGGCGCTTAAAAAACTTGGTGCAGCGGAGGTTTATGCCTGTTGTTCCCATGCTATTCTGAGTAACCCGGCAGTGCAGCGTATCAACGAATCTGATTTGAAAAAATTGATTATCACTGACACCATTCCTTTGCCGCCGGAAAAACAGTCGGACAAGATTGTTGTTCTTTCTCTCGCAGACGCAATCGGCGACGTCATCAGGAGCATCCATACGCACAGTTCCGTCAGCGAGCTCTTCAAATAAGGGACGAGGGGATAATATTTTTAGCGGCGTCTTTGTGCGCCGCTTTTTCTTGTTTTTGGGGGAAAGAAAATAATGCATCTTGACAATCGTCTGGCGGCTATAGCAGCGCTTGTGCCGCGAGGCACACGCGTAGCGGACGTCGGTACTGACCACGCCTATCTTGCCATTGCATTAAAGGAGGACCGGGCCGCCATACAAGTTATTGCCACAGACAAAAACGAAGGGCCTTGCGCGGCGGCGCGACGTACGTTAACAGAGGCGGGATTGGCCGAAAGCATTCCAGTGCGATGCGGCGACGGACTAAAGGTACTTGTCCCTGGAGAAGTCGATACGATCTGTATTGCAGGCATGGGGGGCGGACTGATCGCGACAATCTTAGCAGAGGGTAATGAGGTGCTTTCCCATGTTTTACGGCTTGTTCTCCAGCCGATGAATGATGCGGCGGTTCTCCGACGTTGGTTATATGAAAACGGCTGGCATATCGCGAATGAAAGTCTTGCGGTGGCAGACGGACGATTATATGAACTCATCGCTGCGGAACCCGGCATGGCGAAGATGCCGGAACCGTGGCTTTTGACGTTAGGGCCTACACTCTGGTGTGAAAGACCTCCGCTTTTTGCTCGTCACGTTGAAACGCAGATAGAGCGATTACGCCGAATCTTATGTGGAATGAAAAAGAGCGAAACTGCAAAAGAAAGCGAAGCGTACCGAACCATTACCGAGGAACTGCAAAACATTGAGCAGCGATGGAACGATAAAGAAGGGAATATATCATGATCAAATGTCGGGATGTTATGGATGTCATGGAACGAATTGCACCGAAAAAATTGGCGGAGGAATGGGACAATCCGGGACTGCTTGTCGGAAGTCCAGAAGACGAAGTGCGACGCATTCTTGTCTGTCTTGATGTGCGGGAGGAGCTGGTTGAGCGGGCGAAAGCTGAGAACTTCCAAATGATTGTCGCCCACCATCCCGTGATTTTCCGTGGTTTGAAAAAGCTTCGTACTGATTTGCCCGACGGACGGTTGCTCGGCGCACTGCTTCGGGCAGGTGTGGCGGTGTTCGCCGCTCATACAAATCTCGACTGTGTAGAGGGGGGAGTCAATGACGTACTGGCGGCACGTATCGGCCTCGATCCAGCAACGCTTGTGCCCTTGAGTAACGCGGATTCCCTTTCGGAAAGTCTTGGCCGCATTGGAAAGTTGCCTAAAAAAATAGATGCGAAGGCTTTTGCGGAGCGGGTAAAAAAAGGATTAGGCGTCTTGACAGTGCGTTTCATTAGTGGTGGTACCCGTCCAGTGAAAACAGTAGGAATATGCAGCGGCAGCGGTGCGGAGTTTATTGAGCGCGCGGCGTTCATGGGATGTGATGCCTTTGTCACGGGAGACGTTCGTTATCACGATGCCCAACGCGCGGCGTCGCTCGGTATCCACGTCATTGACGCAGGGCACTTTGCAACGGAGCGTCCAATCGTAGACATCCTTGTGTCTCGGTTAACCGAAGAATTAGGAGACAAAATTGAGGTTGTAGCGGACGATAGAGCGCGTGATTTTTTCGAAATCGTGTAATCTTGACGCGTTGCGGTGGAGCAAGTATAATCTTTTTTGCGAGCATGAAAGGCAATCGCTGGCAGACGTATGAGCTGCAAGAGGAAAGTCCGGGCTCCACAGGGCAGTGTGCCGGATAACGTCCGGCGAGGGCAACCTCCGGGAAAGTGCCATAGAAACGAAAACCGCCTTCGTCATTTTTGGCGGGGGTAAGGGTGGAAAGGTGCGGCAAGAGCGCACCAGCGTCCGGGCAACCGGGCGGCTTGGTAAACCCCACACGGAGCAAGACCAAATAGGGAAGGGATGATGCGGCCCGCGGAACCTTCCGGGTTGAGTCGCTGGAGTCGTTTGGCAACAAGCGGCCTAGATAAATGATTGCCACTGATTTTTCAGTACAGAACCCGGCTTATTGACTGCTCGCAACGTAAAAAAGAAGGAGGCGCGTTTTTGCGTCTCCTTTTTTGTGTTCGAACTCAATTGAAATTGTAAGCCGTGACTATTTTTTCCCTATTTTCCAAAACATCTTGCGCATATTCATATAGGCAAATACCGAGGTATGAACCCGCAATATTGATTACATTGTCAAACCCGTGCTGGTACAGCGCCATAATTGCGTTATAACTTCGCTGGCTGGAGCGGCAATGTAAATATACGGGACAATCTTTCGGTATTTCGTTGAGGCGCATTCGAAGTTCACTCAAAGGGATATTGACTGCGTTCTTCAGATGGCTCGCGGCATACTCGCCCTTTTCGCGCACGTCCACGATATAAGCGCCGCTTTCAACGAGGTTGCGTACCGCCGAGACGGGGACTTGGCGGAAACGTCCATCAAGAAGATTCAGACCGACAAGAGCCGCCATGTGGACAGCGTCTTTCGCCGTACCGACGACAGGCGCGTAGCAAAGCTCCGTTTCTTTGAGATCCTCCAGCGTGCCGTCCATCGAAATCAGCGTGGCAATAACGTCGATACGCCGGTCCACCGCGTCTTTTCCAATAGCCTGTGCTCCAAGTATCCGTCCCGTAGGTGTTTCGAAGATTAGCTTCAGGTGAATGGGCGCACTATTCGGCATGACGCCTACCTTGTCTGCGGGAATCACATAGACTGATTCACAAGGAATTCCCGCGTCTTTTGCTGCACGTTCAGTAAGCCCGGTACAAGCGGCGTACAGGTCGAAAACACGGAGAACTGAAGAGCCGATAACGCCCTTAGTCCGATGGGAACGACCACAGATATGATCAGCAGCGGCACGTCCCTGCATTTGTGCAGGCCAAGCCAATGCTAACCGTGTCCATTTTCGCGTCAACCGTTGTAATACTTCAATAGCGTCTCCCACTGCATAAATTGCCGAGTCGCTCGTTTGATAATTGTGGTTGACTCGAATACCGCCCGTTTCGCCGATTTCAAGCCCTGCAGCTTTCGCGAGATCCGTTTCCGGACGGACTCCGATGGCGAGTACGACTGCGTCAGCTTTGACTTTTTTTCCACTAGCCAGTTCGACCTCGTGCTCATCGATGCGCTTTACGCCGTTCTTCAGAATCAGAGTCACGCCTTGGTCCATCATTTCCTTGTGCAGGATCTGCACCATATCAAAGTCGAAAGGTGACATGATTTGCGGCATAGCCTCAATCAAAGCAACTTTTCTGCCACTTTCACGAAGATTTTCTACGACTTCACAACCAATGAAGCCACCCCCAACCACCGCAACGTCTTTGACATCGTGAGCAGAGAACCATGTGTCAAGCATCTCGACGTCGGCGACACTTCTGACGGTAAACACATTTTCCCTGTGGACGCCTTCAATGCTTTGTGGACGGATCGGCTCTGCTCCCGGTGAGAGAATCAGCACATCGTAAGCTTCTTCGTTCTCTGTGCCGTCGTGCTTTACACGAATAGTTTTTGCCATGCGGTTGATAGACAGTACTTCATTTTTCGTGCGCACTTCAATATTGTACTGCTTTTTGAAACGCTCCGGCGTGACCATCAAGAGGTTTCCACTGTCCGGTACCGTTCGGCTCAAATAATAGGGTAGCGCACAATTCGAATATGAGACATGCGGTCCTCGCTCAAAAATGATGATTTCGGCGCTTTCATCGAGACGGCGAAGACGTGCAGCGGCAGACGCACCACCTGTCACACCGCCGACAATCAAAACTCGTTTTCCCATATAATTACTCCTTCAAAGCAGCTTTTGTCGCTTCCTTTGCGCACCAACCGATCAGTTTCTTGCAATTTCTGGCGCGATCCTTTTTTCCCTCCGGCGTAGACTCATCAAAGGGGAAACATAGGTCGCGGCATTCAATCGTTCCCCATTCGGCAATGCAAGCTTTGATATAGTTGCCGTGGCGAGGATAAACACCGGTCTTTTCGTGGTGCAGTTCATCTACGCGCGCTTCGAAATCTTCCTTCGCGAATGGATTTTTCCGCCCATGGCGGCTGCCGATTACGCACATACCGGCGTTCACCGCACCGCAGGTATGTTTCGTAAAGCCCATGCCTCCGCCCATACCTGAGACCAACGCGATAACCTCCGGTGGATAATCAGTTGTTTTTTGTTCCAGATAGCCCTGGAACACGCACTCGCCGCAATTCAACCCATGCTTGAAATGTTCCATCGCCGCTTGCGAAGCTTTTTCTGAAATCTCTTCAATTTCCGCTTCGGTGTAAACTTTTTTCTCCGCCATGTTTTTGCCTCCTTTTTATAGATAGAATCCTATGGCTATATTATTCTTTTTTCCCGTTCCAATTCCTTCTATGTTTTGGAAGATTTTGTTGTTGGCAAAATCTGATCAATGGCGTTATAATAATCGCGTCATGTAAAAAAGGAGACGATTGATATGCGAACAAGATTTTTTGCTGCGGCACTGATGTGCTGTTTTGCGCTATTCTCACCGATGGCAGTAGTCGCGGCGGAAAAAGAACCGTCGATTCTTTCTGTCAGCGGCAGCGGAATGGTGCAGAGCACGCCCGACCAAGCAACGATAACGATAGGCGTCGTAACCCAAGGCTTGACGGCAGGAGATGCACAGCAGGAAAACGCTGTAAAGGCGACAGCCATTCGCGAAGCACTGCGCACGCTCGGTATTGAGGATAAGGACATTAAGACCGAAGAATACAACTTCCGTCCAGAATACAATCGTGAGGGAAATGAGCGTGTCATCGTCGGCTACACTACGTCGAATACTATCCGCGTACGCGTGCGGGATGTGACAATGGTCGGCGACGTGGTTGACACAGTGCTGACGAGCGGGGCAAATACCATTCATTCATTAGATTTCTCAATTCGCGATACGAACGCGCTGCGCCAGAAAGCGCTGGAAAGCGCGGTAAAGGACGCACGGGAAAAGGCAAACGCCATTGCTCATGCGCTAGGTTCTCGCATCATAGGCGTGCAGCATGTTACGGAGAATACGGGTATGTTCCAGCCGCGCCAGAGCAATATGATGGTTATGACGAAAAGCATGGACGCTCTAGCGGAATCAACGCCTATCGACGGCGGTACGTTGTCGATGACGGCGGACGTTCATATCGACTTCATCCTCGCACAGTAAGAGCATGGACATGAAAAAAAAACGTATCCCTGCCATCGAATATATTCGCGGCGTTTCAATGCTCGGCGTCGTTGGTATCCATGTCGGTTCGCAGTATCTCGAGAATCCGTCGCCGAATACCGCGCTGGTTGCGCTGTTTGAAATCGTTACGCGTTTTGCCGTGCCGATTTTTTTCTTCATTTCGGCATTTGGGCTTTTTTATCATCTTGACGTCAAAGCGCCGCTGGACTATACAGCGTTTTTGCGCCGCCGTGCGCGGACGGTGCTCGTGCCTTATGTCGTCTGGTCGTTTTTTTATATTCTGCACTACACAGTGCTGTTTCGTGACACTATGCTTTTACATATGCAAGTGATTGCGAAATACCTGTTCTTCGGCTTTGGCAGTTATCAACTCTACTTCATGGTCATCCTGCTTTGGTTTTATCTGCTTATGCCACTTTGGATAAGGATTGTGCGTCACATGACGCCTAAGCGACTTATAGCACTGCTCGCGGCACAAATTGCGTTCGACTATTGGTCGAGTTTCATTGTGAATCCATATGGGATTTCAAATCCGTATTTGCAGACGCTTGTCGTGAATCGTCTCAATTACTGGGTCATGCATTATGTTTTCATCTTTGTTTTGGGCGGTTGGCTGGCTGTGCATTATGGAGAATTATTAGACTTCATTAAGCGTCGTCGTGCGGAAATTTCGACATTTTTCTTTGCGTCTCTTACTTCGATGCTCGGATATTACTATTTTTTGATTCTCGTGCGGAGGGTCGATGCAATTGGCGCCATTAACACAGCACACCAGCTTTGCCCGCTGGGAGTAATTTACACTTTGGCTGCGTCGATATTCCTCTTTGCGATTTTTACGCCGGACGTCCCTTCTGTCGTGCTTAGAAAAATGCTGTCATTTCTCGGTCATCATTCCTACTTCGTCTATCTAGCGCATCCGCTGGCGATAACCTATCTAGGTCTTGCGTTCGCGAAAACGGGAAAGATCATGACCGCGCCGATGGCTATTATTTTCTATGTCGCCGTCGTGTTGCTGACGTTAGCCGCTGCAGTTTGCGTACGCAGATTGGGAGAACGGTTCCCAATCATAAACCAATTGACTATCGGCGTAGGAAAATAGAAAAACGTAAAAAATCCTCTGCGCATTTTCAAAGTCTGAAAGTCACAGAGGATTTTTCGTATCAATATTTTACCGAGTCGAGAATTTGTCGCGCAGTATAACGTCGTGGGAGCCGCCTTCGACAATACTGACCGAGGAGACGAGTGTGAGCTTTGCCTTTTCTTGCAATTCCTTGATGGAAAGCGCGCCACAGTTGCACATTGTGGACCGAACCTTGGAAAGAGTGATGCCCACATTGTCATGCAACGGGCCGGCATAAGGAACATAGGAATCCACGCCTTCCTCGAAGGAGAGCTTGCGATCTCCGCCAAGGTCGTAGCGCTGCCAGTTACGCGCGCGGTTTGATCCTTCGCCCCAATATTCCTTGTAGAAAGTGCCGTTGATTTTGACCTTGTCCGTCGGGCTTTCATCGAAGCGGGAGAAATAACGTCCAAGCATAAGGAAATCCGCGCCCATTGCCAACGCCAACGTGATATGGTAATCGTGCACAATCCCGCCGTCGGAGCAAACAGGAACATAAACACCGGTTTCCTTGAAATATTCGTCCCTCGCTTTGCAGACGTCAATCAACGCGGTGGCCTGCCCGCGACCGATGCCTTTCGTTTCGCGAGTGATGCAAATGGACCCGCCGCCAATGCCGACCTTTACAAAGTCCGCGCCGGATTCGGCAAGGAAGCGGAAGCCTTCGGCGTCAACAACATTACCTGCACCGACCTTGACTTCCGGACCGAATTTTTTATGAATGTAATCGAGCGTAATACGCTGCCATTCAGAATATCCTTCCGACGAATCGATGCAGAGTGCGTCTACGCCAGCGTCAAGAAGCAGTGGCACTCTCTCAGCGTAATCACGAGTATTGATGCCCGCACCGACGCGATAGCGTTTACCGGCGTCCGTCAGTTCCAGCTCATGTTCCTTGTTGTCCGTATAGTCCTTCCGGAAAACCATATAGCGGAGACGTTGGTTCTTGTCAACGAGCGGCAACATATTGAGCTTCGATTCCCAAATTATGTCGTTCGCTTCGGAAAGCGTCAGATCAGCATCCGCGTAAACGAGACGGTCAAAAGGAGTCATGAATTCAGACACGGGGGTGTCCAAAGTCATACGCGTAATACGATAATCGCGGCTGGTGACAATACCAAGCAACTTGCCTGTCGGTTCGCCATCCTCGGTAACCGCCATGGTTGAATGGCCTGTCTGGGCTTTGAGTTTCAAAACTTCTCCAAGTGTCGTCGTGGGCTTGATGTTGGAGTCGCTGGAAACGAAGCCGGATTTATAACTTTTGACGCGGCGCACCATCTGTGCTTCTTGTTCCGGCGTTTGTGAGCCGTAAATGAAGGAGATGCCACCCTCCTGTGCCAGGGCAATGGCCATTCGGTCGTTGGAAACTGCCTGCATGATGGCGGAAACCATCGGTATATTGAGACTGAGCGCCGGTTCTTCTCCTTTCTTGTATTTTACCAGCGGTGTCCGAAGCGAAACATTCGCAGGGACACAGTGTTCAGAGGAATATCCGGGTACGAGAAGATACTCGCCGAATGTATGGGACGGTTCGTCATAATAATATGCCACGCTAACTCCTTCTTTCTCTCGCATAATCGTGAATATTTTCAATATCATAATACTTTCCGCGTCGTTTGACAACCATTTTCCACACGTTTTTCAATTTCTATGCAACGCATGCAAAGTTTGCTATAATAATCCTGAAAACGATATTGGAGTCATTTTTAATGAACAAAAGGGCTGTCGGCGCGCCGACGGTCCTCTTTTGGCGCAATATGACGGGAGCAAAAGAATGAAAGCATTATTAGAGGCAATCCAAGAGGACGAGGCAGTCTGCGGGGTATTGGAATGCTTTGGACGGTCACACGGGCAAAGCCTTGTTTACGGAACATCGGGAGCACAAAAACATGTCATTTTTGCAGCGGCATATGCAAAAAAGCCGCGTCCGTTCGTAATTCTCGTTCATGACAAGGATTCGCTGGAGGCTTGGCGGGAAGACTTGTCGTTTCTGTTGCCGGGACGTATCATTGCAGAGCTTCCGGCTGTCGATGTCGTAACGTTTCAGGCGACGGCAAAAAGCATGGAATTAACAGTACGACGGATGGATGTGCTCGGACGATTGCTAAGGAAAGAGCCGATTATCGTGTTAGCGCTTCCGTCATCGGCTGCACAGAAAGGAATGTCGCGACAAGCCTTTGAGCGTTTAAGCCTTCGCGTTGCGTTGGGAAATGAGATTGAGCGCGACGAATTGATACGTCGCTTATCTACGTTAGGGTACGAACATGCTTCGGAAGTCGAAAAAGTCGGGGAATTCAGCGTGCGGGGAGGAATCGTTGACGTGTTCCCTGTCAATGCGACCTTACCTGTCCGCATTGAATTCTTCGGAGATGAAATCGATTCCCTGCGAGTTTTTGAAATTTCGACAAAGCGCTCAATCAAGAACATAAACGAGGTCAGCATATTGCCTTTGGCATGGGCGGGGACATCGGATAAGTCGGAAGCGTTTTTTTCCTACCTTGATGGTGAAGGAACCGTACTTTTCGATGAGCCGACACGATTTCGTGAGACGATGATACGCGCGGCGAAGGAAGACCCCGAAACGAAAAAAAACAGTTTCAATTGGGAAGAGCTTTTTTCGGCGGCCTTGCCATGCAATGTGATGTACTCAGCCTTGATATTACAAAAAGTTCACGATGCAGAGCCGACGGAAATCATCAGCGTCATGACAAAAGCAGTCGCATCCTATCAGAGACAAATTGATTTGTTGGCTTCGGATATCAGCGACTGGCTTCAGGACAAACAGCGCATACTGCTCCTTGTAGGTGATGGGACAAAAGCGGCTTCCGTGCGAGAACTATTTGCGAACCGTCGCATCCCTTCGGTAGTGCTGCCAAATCCTGACGCACTTTCCGAACGGGCAGTTACAGTAGCTGAAGGAACGCTGACAGGCGGTTTTGAATTGCCGGGAGCGAAACTCGTTGTGCTTTCGGAACGTGATGTTTTTGGGCGCCAGAAGAAAAAACTGCAGTCGGTAAAAACAGAAAACAGTGCAAAAATATCACATTTCCGGGAGATCCATGTTGGAGATTACGTCGTTCACATCGTTAACGGAATCGGCAAATATCTTGGCGTTGAAACAATAGAATCAGGTGGCGTAAAACGAGATTATCTCCAAATAAAATATAGTGGGGACGATAAACTTTTCGTTCCAACGGATCAAGTACAGCTGTTGCAAAAATATATAGGCGCGGAAGGAGAGACGCCGCGCCTTTCCCGTATGGGCGGCGCGGAATGGAATCGGGCGAAGGCAAAAGCGAGAGCTTCGGTTGAAGATATTGCAAAAGACCTGATAAAACTTTACGCCAAACGACGAAGCACGCCGGGCTTCGCTTTTGCCGAAGATACGCCGTGGCAACGAGAATTCGAAGACGCATTCCCTTATGAGGAAACGCCGGACCAACTTGCCGCCGTCAATGAAATCAAAGCAGATATGGAAAAGCCGGTTCCAATGGATAGATTGCTTTGCGGCGACGTTGGATTCGGAAAAACCGAGGTCGCTGTCCGCGCTGCTTTCAAGGCAGTCATGGGCGGAAAGCAGGTCGCAATCTTGGTCCCGACAACAGTCCTGGCCCAACAGCATTATCAAACCT
>CAMVIO010000004.1 GCA_947167555.1 uncultured Selenomonadales bacterium | reverse complement strand
CCAGTCAGCTTGTTTATATTACCTCAACCCATCGGGCTTGTCAACTCTTTTTTTCACTTTTTTCGGCAGGATTTTTTGAAACCGCGGCAAATCTATATTTTATGGGGAGGTATCATGATGATTGATTTGAATCAATTGGAAACCGAAAAGAAAAATCCAGCCAGCGCACATATCGACGAACTTTCTCCATTGGAACTAATACAGGTTATTCATGCCGAGGATCAAAAAGCTGTAGACGCCGTTACGCCGCTTATTCCGAAAATCGCGGATGCCGTAGATAAAATTGCCCATCGGATGAAAATCGGAGGGCGACTGATTTATTGCGGCGCGGGTACGTCGGGGCGTCTCGGCGTTCTGGACGCCGTGGAATGTCCTCCGACATACAGCACGCCGCCCGAACTCGTAACAGGCCTCATTGCCGGAGGAACAGACGCTATGTTTCGCGCAAAGGAAGGTGCGGAAGACGACGAATCCTTAGGTGAATCCGATCTTTCCAGCCTTTCAGTCACAGAACTTGATTCAATCGTCGGACTTTCCGCCTCAGGACGCACGCCTTATGTCGTCGGTGCCCTCCGATATGCAAAACTCAAAAACGCCCTTACGATCTCCGTTTCCTGTACCCCCATCTCTCACATCGCGTCCATTGCCGACGTTGATTTGACGGCGGTAACCGGTGCAGAGGTTGTCACCGGTTCAACTCGCATGAAGGCAGGAACGGCGCAAAAAATGATCCTGAATATGCTCTCCACTGGAGCCATGATTCGACTGGGAAAAGTTTACGGAAATTTGATGGTAGACGTTGCCGCCACCAATGAAAAACTCAAGGAACGCGCTTTGAACATCGTCGCCGAGGTCGCCTGCTGCACACGTGAACAAGCTAGAGCGGCTCTTCGCAAAACGGACGGGCGGGCAAAGCCGGCAATCCTAATTGCAGTCGGCAACTGCACAGCAGAAGAAGCGGACCACATCCTGCAGGAAGCAGACGGGCAGCTTGCCGCTGCACTCCGTATCATAAGGGAGGAAAACTGAAATGGCCTTTGGCATATCCGTATATCCCAGTCTCGACAATACTATAGAGGAAAATATTTCTTTAATTCAACACGCCGCACGTTTAGGCATTACGCGAATGTTTACGTCGCTGCACATTCCCGAACACGACAAATCCTCTTTTGCCGAATGTCTGCACGCCATTCTCGACGCAGCACGCGACGCCCACCTTGACCTGGTTGCCGACGTCACGCCGGAAAGCGCTGAAGTATTAGGTCTTTCATCATGCACGCCGGAAGCCTTTTATGAGTTTGGCATACATACGCTCCGTCTCGACGACGGCTTTGACGCTTCTGAAATAGCATCGTTCACTCGTAACAAAACAGGCGCGAAGATTCAACTCAACGCCTCCACTATATCCGAAGAATTTCTGACAAAGCTCTCACAAAACGGAGCAGATTTTTCACGGGTTGAAGCCCTTCACAACTTTTATCCTCGCACGGGAACCGGCCTTTCCGTCCGTGCTCTTATGGAAAAGACGAAGTTGCTGCATCATTTCGGCATCCGCACGGGAGCCTTCATCGCAACGCAGAACGGCAGGAAGCGCTCGCCGCTCCATGACGGGCTTCCCACCTTGGAGCTGCATCGTAATTTCTCCGTCGATCTTGCCGCTCGTCATCTGACAGCTCTCGGACTTGACGACATCTTTCTTTCCGACTCGCTGCCCACGAATGAAGAACTGCTCTCCCTTGCAGGCACAATGCCAAATCAAGTAACGCTTCGCGCCGTTCCTTCCTCAAAAAATGACGCTATACGACGTTTACTTGTCCAACCTTTCACCGCTCGTCCAGACGAAGCACGCGACGCCGTGCGCGCCGTCGAAAGCCGGTCGCGCGTCAAAGAACTGTCCATTCCACTACCGCCGGAAAACACAGTATCCCGCCCCTTCGGCGCAATCACGCTGGACAACTCCGAGTATCCCCGATACGCAGGCGAACTCCAGATCATAAAACGCGCCCACTCCGCTGACCCGCGCACCAATGTCATCGCGCAAGTTCGGCCGGAAGAATTATTTCTGATTCCCTGTATTCGCCCCGAAAGCAAATTCAAGGTCTTGCTCGACGAATAAAATATCCTAAAAAATAACGATCTCGAAAAAAATCACTTCGAGATCGTTATTTTTATGCCAAAGCATAAATTCTCTTCATTGTATGTTTCACACTTCAAACTATGCGGAACAAATCCTCACGGCTGCGTTTCGGCACGCAATAATCTTTCTTCTCGTCCAGATAATATTTAACATCGCCGTCTTTCATCGAAACGATATGGGATTCATGGGTCGGATAACCAAAGGCCACGATGGTCGCAATTTCTATCGATGCAGGTAGCCCAAGGACGTCACGAATGGGATCGCGTTCGATATTGGCGAGAATACAGCTTCCGACGCCTTCGGCTGCGGCCGCAATCGTCATCCGTGTTTCGGCAATGCCGATATCGACGTCCGTCCACTTTGCCTTTTCCGACGCCTCATAAGTTGGCACAATAAAGAGCACCGGGTGCTCCCCGTCTTTCGGCTGCCCGAGCTCTTTCGGCAGTATCGCCGCCCAATGGGTGAATGTAAAAAGCTTTTCCACCATCTCCGGCGATTTCACGACAAGAAATCGAAGCTGCTGTCGATTCGACGCCGAATTTGCCAGCCGCGCCGCCTCCATGATGTTCTCCAGCACATTTTCGGGAACCGGCTTTGCCTGGTCGAACCGCCGATATGTGCGGCACCATTCCATCAATTTCATAATTTCCATAACGTTTCCTCACTTTCCTTTCTTCCGGATTTCCGTTACGGGTACTCCGCCAATTCCCCAATTATCCGTGTCCACCTCATCGATGGTGACCACCGTGGTTGCCTTGTTTTTGCCGAGTACGTCGTGCAGAAGATCCGTCGCTCCCTCGATCAGCCGCCGCTTCTGCTCCGCCGTGACCTCTCCCTCACGAGTAATCTTAATATTGACATAAGGCACCTTTTCTCCCCCCTTCCAAATAGAATTTGACCCCACGAAAAACTAAAACTCATCATATTCCCGCATTTCGCGCCGCAGTGCAAGGTACTCCTCAAAAACGCACGCGCGTTTTTTTTCGCTCCGATGCAAACGAAACTCAATCAATGATTCCTTGAACCGGTTCGCAAGATATTTTATATCCTCGCTTACGAGCTCTTCATAAATCGGAAGAATATTCTCCTCCGCAAGCGCCGCTTGCGTGATGGCGGCTTCCAAGCGCAAATCATCGTCGGACGCCAAAATCGAGCCGAGCGAGTCGCCAAGTTCATCCAAAATGTAAGAAACAAGGCGTTTTTGCCGATTCAAACGTCCTTTCATCGTCCCCTCACGAAACACTGCGGTCAGTTCCCTCGACATCCGCGCACGCAAGAGCGTATTTCCCTCATCATCGGAAAAAGAATCTGCATTCGGGATTGTGCAAGGAAGCACTTTTCCCGCCGGAAGCACCTGAATAAACAATCCTCCGGCACGAAGCGCAAAAAGAAGCTGCGCCATCCTGTCCGGCGTCACATCGACTGCATCAACGATGACAACGTCGAAATAGTCTTCGGGCAACGGAAGCGACGAGCATACCGCGCGAATCGGAACGATATTTTTTTCAATATCGTCGGGTAAATCAGGAGCGACGGCATACATCAGATTGTCATCGTGAAATACCGGCAGCATTTTCGCGACTCCAATCATGGCACGATTAGACGCCCCCATCCAAAGAATCCGACGAGGACGATACTTCCCCCAAAGCTCACGAACTGCCAGTATGCCAGAAGCCGCACGAATCGCTCCCCCGTTTGCCTTATCTCTTTCTATATACTCCATAATATTTTTAAGATTGTCCCGCATCACCCATACATAATCATCGTCTATATAATGGAGCAGTGCTTTGCTCTCATTGGCTGCATAATCCCCAGCGTCCGCAAGCAAAATATGGTTGCCTCGCGCGTCTTCGAAGAAAAAACGAAGACCGTTCAAAATCATCCCGCTCATGCGCCGCACTCCCCGTACAATAAATAATAAAGCCGATCAACAATTCGTCCATAATCAAAGGCTTCTTTTGCATATGAAACGGCATGATGTCCACCCCGTTCCAGTTGTTCCCCATTGCTCGACAAACAGCGCAAAATTTCTGTCAACCGTATTTCATCCTCAATTGGGAATACAGCCCCACATTGCCCGCCGTCCGTTGCCTCTTCCGCCGCGTCGATTGCGCTTGTAACGATATAATTGCCCGCCGAAAGCGCCTCCGCAATCACGTTGGGCGTTCCGCCTTCCATCCGCGAAGTCAACGCGAACACTTTCGCTCGCTGATATTCTTCCGCTATCAAATTTCTATCCGTTACGACTCCTGTAAATACCACCCGTTCTTTCAACGCGGGAAAACGCGCATAATAATTATCAATATATTTTTTGAAGTGTTCCTCTATCCGCCCCACAAAACGTACCGACCATCCCGGCATTTCATTCGCCGCTGCCGCAAAAGCCTCCATCAAAAGCTCATTATGCTTTTGATGCGTCCCAATCCGGCCAACCGTCAAAACAATTTTTTCCTTCCTTGAAAAATCCGGTGTAAAATCAACGCTTTCAAAATCATAGAAGCCATTGGGGATATACTCTACCTTGTACGGCGTTTTTCTCATCATATATTGCTGCATCGAACGGCAAGACGCACCGATGACATCGCATGCCTCCAGCACTGCCGCCACTTTTTCCGAACGCCACGGAGTCCTGTCAGCCGCCTGCAAATTAATATCAAGCTCCATATAGATTTTTCCTTCAGGCCGAAGGTCTCGATAGCATTTCACTATATCCACATAATTGGGATAATACCCATGCAAAATCAACAAATCCATATCTTCCGCATGAGAGCGGATATAATCAAGCTTTGTGGAAAGCTCCACATCCGGCAAAAACTCGACGTCCATCCCTTCGACATACTTTATATACGGGTACGAGTCCTCTGTTTTCGCGCCCGCCATCACCGCATGAAAACCGAACTTCTTGTAAAAAAGATACGGCACAATCCCGCAGTTTTTCGTGAGCTGCTGGTTGCTCCATCCGGCATAGGCCGGTAATGAATAGACGCCGCGTCTTTTTTCTCCCATAAAGCCAACCTCCCAGCCATGTAAAAATCCCTCTTTATCGACTATTCGCCGAAAAAGAGGGATTTTCCTTCTTGAACTTAAGAAATCATTTTCCTGTCACTCGAAAAGATAGCCGTACCGTTTCGCCATCTCTGCGCCGGAAAGATTGAAGGCTTTTGCGACAGGTCCGTCTGCGAGGTCTTCTTTCTCCAAGCGAATCATGAAGCCCCGGGCAATCTTGTAAGCAGCCGAATCGATATTGACGCGGCGCACGCGGGTCTTGCCCGTCGCCGGATCCTTGATATCGTCGAAGTACATCGGCACCGCGCCGTCCTTTTGGATTGTAATCATCGCGCCCGTATTGCCGTCCTTTAGGAAATGCACCGCAGCGTAGCCCAGAGACCGCGTATAATCGATGTCGTACGGAATCGGCGAATTGCAACGAAGCTCGTAACCAATCTCCTTGTCCACGATCGTCATCTTGACGCCGAGACGGTCAAGCTCGCGAAGCGCCTGCTGCTTCAAGATATCACCGAAATCCAACTCCGCGTAACGGATATGCCCATGCTCGTCCAACGCAAGATCGCCGAGCATTTTCAAATCCTCTTCCATGATCTTCTCAATGACGCCCTCAGCAACGACCGCAACGCCATAACTGCGTCCTGCCGCCTTCTGCTTGATCATCGATCCGACAAGAACGTCCACCACCTGATGGAGCGGAATCTTGTCCGCCGAGAACTCTTCCGGAATGACCGTCACCGGAGCCCCGGCCGCTTTGCCGATACCAAGAGCAAGATGCCCCGCCGTGCGCCCCATCGCCACGACGAAATACCAACGGTTATTCGAGGTACGCGCGTCTTCCATTAGATTCGCAACTTCGATTGCTCCAAGCGCGCGAGCCGTCTCAAAGCCGAAAGTCGGGATTCCTTCGGGAAGCGGAAGATCATTATCGATAGTCTTCGGTACATGAACGGAACGAATCGGATGTCCGCTCTTCGTTGCGTGCGCCGCCACCGTCATCGAACTGAAAGCCGTATCGTCGCCGCCGATGGTCACAAGATATGTGACGCCAAGCTCCTTCAGCGTGTTAACAACCGCCGTAAGGTCTTCTTCCTTCTTCGTGGGATTGTAGCGTGACATCTGGAGCATGCAACCACCCTGCAAATGGATTCTGCTCACATCATCGTCAGTCAGCTTGATATATTTCTTTTCGCCCTTCGCCAAATGTGAAAAGCCTTCGTACATACCAAGAACGTCCCAGCCCTGCCGATGAGCCTCCAGTGTCACGGCCGAAATGACTCCGTTCATGCCGGGCGCCGGACCGCCTCCGCAGACGATGGCAACCGTTTGTTTTTGCTCACTCATTATTTTATCCCCCTTTATAATGTTATCGTTGTTCCGAAAAATCTCTATCATAGATAATATTCGAGAACGTAGAAAAAAATCCTGCTAGGATTACCGTTTTTTCTTTGGGCGTCCTTTTCCTCGTTCCCTCGCCTCAAAACGAGCTTTAGGATTCCTTCGGCTGCGCGGATTCCTGCCCTTATGCTCCGCCCCTTTCCGGTTCGCGTATTTGCTTAAAGGCTTTGCTTCTTTCTTCTTTTCTTCCGCGCGCTCCCGCAAAGCTCTGGCACGGGCTTCGGCGCGCGCCTTTGCTTGCTCATGGCTTCGTGTAGAACGCTGCTTCGCAATCCGGCTCTTGATACCCGCTTCAATCCGTCGAAGCTGGTCGTATTGCCGCGCATTGACAAAAGTGACTGCCTCGCCCATCTTGCCAGCGCGTCCCGTGCGCCCGATCCGATGAATATAATCCTCCGTCGTCCGCGGGATATCATAATTCACGACATGCGTGACACCCTCGATATCGAGCCCCCGCGCCGCGATATCCGTCGTCACGAGGATTTGCAGCTCCGCCGCACGGAAACGCTTCAGTACCAAAGTCCGCTGCACCTGTGTCAAATCGCCGGAAAGCTCATCAACGAGGTACCCACGCTTCGCCAAATCCATCGTCACCTGATGGACGCGCTGGCGCGTCATGCAGAATACCATCATCAAATACGGCTGTTTTTCGTTAATGATCAACGAGAGCTTGTCGAGCTTCGTCTCCTCCGTTGTGTCAATGATCGTCTGTGTAATCGTGTCCAGCGTGATATGCTCCGCCTCGATTTTCACTTCCTGCGGCGACCGCATATAACGATACGCCAGCGCACGAACGCGCTCCGGCATCGTCGCCGAGAAAAGGAGCATTTGCCTGTCCGGGGCAAGGGAAGTAATTAATTTCTCGACATCCTCGAAAAAGCCTCGCTTCATCATTTCATCCGCTTCGTCCAGCACAACGCGATTCGCCTGTGAAATGCGAAGCGTCTTTCGCCGCAGATGGTCAAGCAACCGGCCTGGAGTTCCAATAATCAACTGCGGATGACGGCGCAGCTTGTCCTTTTGTCGTTCGATATCCTGCCCACCATAGAGCGCAAGCGTCCGCAAGGAAAACGCTTCCGCAAGGGAACGCGCCACTTTCGCGATCTGCATCGTCAATTCACGCGTCGGCGTCACAATCAGAACCTGTGCTTCATCTACATGCGCCTTCATTTTCTCCATCAGCGGCAGCAAAAAAGCCAGCGTCTTGCCCGTGCCCGTCGGCGCCTGAACAATAACGTCTACGCCGCTCCGCACAATGGGAATCGCTTTTTCCTGCACCGGAGTCGCCGTATCAATCCCAAGACGGCGGAGTTTAGCCAGGACCGCCTCGGAAATATTCATTTCCGTAAAACTCTTCATCAGCTCGACAAGACCTCCGTCCCCGTCTCCGTAATCAGGATCGTCTTCTCCCACTGTGCGGACAGCTTATGATCCTTCGTACGAACCGTCCAGCCGTCCTTTTTGTCCGTCGTGACTTTATATGTGCCCTCGTTGATCATCGGCTCCACCGTCAGCACCATGCCCGGCACTAAGAGCATTCCCGTATTCTTTTCCCCAACGTGAGGAACGAAAGGCTCCAAATGGAACGCCTTGCCGACGCCGTGGCCGCCCAGATCAGTCACAACGGAGTAACCGTTCTTATGCGCGTGACTACCACAAGCCGCACCGACATCCCCGAGAAAATGCCAAGGTTTCGCCGCCTCAATGCCAAGCTCCATGCATTCCTTCGTCACACGCACCAGACGCTTCGCCGCCGGCGACACCTCGCCGATCATGAACATCCGCGACGCGTCCGCGAAATACCCGTCGAGAATCGTCGTGCAGTCGATATTGACGATGTCGCCTTCCTTTAGGATCGTATCCTTAGATGGAATCCCGTGACACACCACGTCATTGATGGAAATACAAATGCTTTTCGGATACCCTTCATAGTCAAGGCAAGCAGGAATCGCGCCATGAGATACTATATACTCATGCGCCGCCTTATTCAGCGTCTCCGTATCGATTCCAGGCCGAATCATCTCTGCCATCAGGTCCAACGTACCATCGTTGACAACGCCGCTTTTCTTTATGCCTTCAATATCCTTTTCGTTGTTGATAATCTTCTTCGGCGGACGTACCTGTCCGCGAAAAAAATTGAATTTCATCCCCGCAATGCGCTCGTCAAACGCCAAATGGCAATGCTTGTATTTTTTCCCACTGCCGCACCAGCACAGCGCGTTTCGTTCTGTCATGGTTTCGCTCCTTTTACCCATAGATGCGTAATAGTATCCACACCGTGGATATGTGCCGCTAACCTCGCGCTTCGCGCTCGATAAGCGGACACATTATATCACAAAGCGCGGATATTGCACAGGGCAAACCTTGACATAAAAAGGTAGTTGCGATATATTTTGTTTTGGCTTTTATCTAAATATAATGAGGAAGATGCTCATGAAACCGTTTTTGCTTCGTTTTTTTATTGCGATCCTGATTCTTCTCGGCTTTGCCGTGTTCGCGTTCTATTCCAAGCCCAGCGGTATTCCCGTATTGAACTATCATCAAATCAACGACGTGGACGAAAACATGTTGACCGTCTCAACGGCGGAATTCGAAACGCAAATGGTCTGGCTGGAAGAAAACGGCTATAAAACGATTACCGTCTCCGAATTGCTTGACGCTCTCGAAGGCAAGGGCTCTCTTCCCGAGCGTCCTGTCCTGATTACCTTCGACGATGGCTATATCGACAATTACCAATGCGCGTTTCCTATCCTAAAAAAGCACAACATGAGGGCCTGCATTTTCCTGATTTCCGAGTATGTAAGCCTCTACCCTAATTATTTGACATGGGAACAGCTTGCGGAAATGCAGCTTTCGGGAATCGAATTCGGCAGCCATACCGTCAATCACAACGTACTGACCGAGCTTTCCCCGAACTCCGTCAACCATGAGCTTGCCGACTCCAAAAGCTTGCTGGAGAAACGATTGGGACGCCGCATAGATGTTCTCGCTTACCCTTGCGGCTTCACGAACGAATACATCAAGTCGCGTGTCAACGCCATAGGATATCGCGCCGCTTTCACCGTCAATCTCGGCAACGTGCATCCGAGTGACGACCCCTATGCGCTGAACCGTGTACCGATTTTCGGCGCGCTGCCTCATACGATGTTCCGATTCGAAGCGCGCATGCGCTGCCCACGCCTCGCCGCGTGGTTGGAAAACCTCCAAAAAGACCTGATCCGCTCCGGCCATACCGGCCTCGCGGAATTATTGCCTTCGTTATAAGCAGACCAAAAAACAAACGGAGCGATTCTTTTACGAAATCGCTCCGTTTGTTTTTTGTCCGAAATTATCTATTACTCGCCGGCTTCGACGCCAAAATCTCATTCACTACCTCCAGCGCCGCTTCCGCCACAGAGCCCTCCGGGATCGGATGAAAGCGAAGCTGCTCTTCCGAAATCCGTGTTTCCTCAATGACAATGCCGCCCCGGCTGAAATATTTATGTCCCGCAGTGGCAAACGAATTGTCCCTGCGATTGAGCTTGAGGCGCTGTTCCATATGGGAAATTGTATCCTCGTCCAGCACATAGGAATACCGCGCGTTGAGACGAACCAGAATATCCGGCTTCAGCGCCGAGACGCGCAGGACGATTTCCGCCACATCGACTTTCTTCTCGTCCAAAGCCACCGATGCGGCTTCATAGGCGTAGGTTCCCGTATCATTCTTCAAGAGCGGCGTCCAGCGGGCCGCTTCCTTCTCCCAGCGAGACGGCTCCGGCTGTACGCTGATATGCCATTCTTCCGGCGAATCGACGCCTCTCGTGTCTTTAACTTCGTCGGCCAAGACTACCGGAGAAAGAAACAGGCACGCGGCGAGGGCACAAAAAAACAAGCCTTTGCGTATCATCACAATCCTCCAAATCCCGCTCATTCTCCCGAAAACGAAAGATGACGGTTGTCCGCCTGACGGAACGCTTCACCGTAAGCGCAGAAAGCGATTTCCTGGACGCCGAAGACAAAATCCTGGGAACCGTTATAGATGTAGCCCTCCCGCGGATAAAAGAAAGACTTCTCCTGGATGGCCTTCATCGATTGCAGGGCGGGGTCGTCCAAATATCCGCCGATGAACTGTTTAGTGTCAAAGGTTCCTTGGTCATCATAGTTCGGCAGCAACAGGATATCCGGGTTCACCTTGACGAGCAACTCTTTCGTCAGGATCTGGCCGTTTTGCAGGCCTATCGCCGCGACGCCGTTGATGACTCCCGCATGCTTGCACATATCGTCGAAGGTACTTCCCGCGCCGCCGTAAGTCGGCATCACCGACAGCAGGGCGACGGACTTTCGCTCGCTTTCGGGAATCTCGGCCACCTTAGCGTCAATCTCGCGTTTCACTTCGTCCATGGCCGCGATAAGCTTTTCCCCGCGTTCCTTCTCCCAAAGCCCCGCCGCCATCAAGCGGACATTTGCCTGCACATCTTCATAGGAATCGCTGGGTCCGCAAACGACAACAGGGATTTTCAGATCCTCTATCACCGCGATTTCCTCTGGGCTCGTCCAAGGTGTAGCAAAGACCACGTCGGGGCGCCATGCAATGATCTGCTCCGCCGTGGGTACCCCCACCACCTTTTCAGGGATTTTCCGCGCCTTTTCCACGATCACGGATTCTTTCGGGTCGTCGTGGAAGCGGTTGATGGCCACGAGCTTGTCAGTTGTGACAAGCCCCAGGGCAATCTCGTCCGTGTAAATGGACAGCGTCAGGATTCGTTCGGGTTTACGGGGAATGCGTACCGCCTTCCCATAAGCGTCCGTCACGGTCCGACCTGCCGTTTCGGAAGAGCGCTGAGCCGGAGGCTTGCCACAGGAAATGGTCAGAACTATGGCGAGGAGACAGAGCACTGCCGCCACGCTGAGAAAAAGCTTTTTCATCATGTTCTCCTTTTAGAATGAACAGGTGAGACCAATCTGGAAGAAACGGCCCTTGCCGGGATGCGCGTAGCTCCAAGTTACTGGATTACCGATACCGGGAGTAACCAGATATTCTTGGTTCAGGAGGTTGTTAGCCTTGAAATAAGCCGTCAGATTCTTGTTGATGTCATAGCTGGCATTGAAATCGAGTAATGTATAGTTACTGTTGTTATAACATGTATAAGCTGTTCCCCACTTATTAAAATGGATTGCCGTGTCCAGCCCGCTGCCAATAGTGGCCATCAGGTTTGCCTTCCATGGTCCCTTTCGGTAATGGACGCCAATCCGATAACCATTCGGTTGCGGATTTCTTGGCGAAAAAGCGGAATTACCGTCATTTCCCACCGCCTCAGTCTTGATATAGGAATATGCCGCATCAATACTCCAAGACTCGCCAAACTTTCTTTGCACGGACAACTCTATGCCATGCTTTTTCTCTAAGGCAATATTTTCTGCAAAAGTACCAGCTGGGGTCAAATTTCCCCAGTCAATCGCATCATGAATTTCACTCCAAAAATAACTTGCGGCAACAGTCGTCTTGTCATCAATCTTATGGGTAAGGCCTATGGTTTCCGTATGACCAGACTCAGGCTTAAGGTCTGGATTGCCATAATATCCATAGACAGGATTATTATAGTATAGGTCGTCGGCAGTTGGCGCCTTAAAGACACGTCCCCAAGAAGCATAGACCTGAGTCTTATCATCGGCGTTAAAATTAATAGCTGCCTTCGGAGACCAATGAGTGCCAAACATATTATGATGGTCAACGCGGACGCCGGGAACCAGCGACCATTTAGGGGCGAAGCTCCAAGTATCTTGCAAATAAACTGCGCCGTTACGTATTTTACCATCTTCATAGCTGGCCGCACCCATGTTTTCCGAAGTGCTTTCGTGCCAATCGACGCCAGCTACCAACGTATGATCGTCACCCAATGTCCAGCCGTTTTGGTATTCGACGCCGGTGGTATTGGTATTAAACATTCCCTGATTGTCTGTCCACTTATAGTTGTTATAAATTCGTAGAAAACCTGGGGTTTTAGTGCCTTCCTTAAAATGGTAGGAAAGGGACACGTTGTTGTAGAGCTCGTCCAGTTTGTTTGGAGCAGTAAAATTCGTCCCATCGAAATTACTGTAGTTACCATGAATAGACTTATGCTCGAAATTCAACCGCAGGGAGCTACGATCATCAATCTCGCCGTCCACGCGAGCCGTGAAGCTATTGTTCTTCCGGTCGCTGTTCGCCATGGTTTTGTTGCTACCCTTGTATTTGAAGTCGTAGTCATTACTGCGCTGGAAGCCGCCCGTGACATACCAGCTCAGCTTGTCGATGCTACCCTCATTGGATATTTCATAGTTGTATGTGCCCCAAGATCCTGCGTTGACATCCAAAGTAGTGCGAAGGCTGTCGCCCTTCTTCGTAATGATGTTGATAACGCCGCCGATGGCGTCGCTACCGTAAAGCGCTGAGCCGCCACCCTTGACGACCTCGATGCGCTCAATGTTTTTTATGGAAGCAATGCTTTGCAAATTGGCACTGGCACGGGTCATAGAGCCTTGGTCATTGTTAATTCGCCGCCCATCGACCATAATTACGACACGCTCGTCGCCGTTGATTCGAATCTCCTCATTATTACTTGTGTTTCCGCCGGAAATGAATACGCCGTTCACATGCTCCAGAGCCTCGGCGACGCTACCGTAGTGGTTGGCCTCGATCTCCTCCGCCGTGATGACCGAGACATTGGCCGGGGTGTCCATCCGCGAAGTCGGCACGCGCTCGGCGGTAATGATAACTTCGTCCATGGTGTAAACATCCGCCGGACGATCCTCAACCGTACCTTCCTCGACAGCGGCCCAGGCGTGCCCATAGCTGACGCCGCTGATGAGCAGCGCCGCCATCACCTGGCGCAGAATCCTTCCCGTTTTTTCTTTGCGGTATTTGGTGTTTCTGTTCATTCCTGTTTTTTCCTTCTTTCGCGGGGAAGCATGGCCTCCCTTTTTTATTTCGGAAATCCTGGGTATTTATATGACTTGCCCCTCACCCCGCAACTGATGATGGGCAATCCTCGCCAGCAGTAACTCTATTGCCATCGGATACGGCTCTGTGAGTTCTTCGGGAGGCGTGAGACCATAGGATAAAGTGAGCTCCCGAAAAATTCGCAGCGCGGCGTCCCGCGTTTCCTTTTCCTCAAGAAGCCCCCAAAGTCGCTCGTCAAGCAGATGAATGTAAAGCACGCCCTCCGTCAAAAGCGGCGACGAGACACACAATGTCCGAAGCGCTGCAAGAAATCTTTCTTTCGACACAGCTTCGCCAGGAAAGAGTCGCTCACAGGCGTTCAGGATTGTATCCTCCGTCACGCCGAAGCGCCGTAAACGACGCAAGAGATTATGCTGACGCTGGGCAGTCAGCCCATGCTGTTTTTCCATACCTCCCTTGACGGCGGCAATCACCGTGCGGCCGATCAACTCCCCCAGCTTGGAGTGCTTGCCGGCGTCGTCAAGACAAAGCTGCGACTCCGGATTCGCGACGAGAATCGTCTGGTCGGTCCCCGAGCCCGTGGCCAATCCGCTCGAATAACGGCTGTCCGCCATCAGCTCCTGCAGAGCCGCGACTTTCGCCTCCGTGCAGGTCACAAGGGCTCGCGCCAATGTCCCCGGCGGCAGGTCGGCGTCGATAAACAGCATCAGGTTGATGGTCCCCGGGCAAGGTTTGGAACAGGGTTGAAAATATTGAGCCGGATCCCCGACGCGCCCTCCGTTGGATTCAATGCCGCCGGTGGAGATAGCGGTCACGGTCAGCCCTTGATAGGAAAGTGTCTCGAGGGCCGCGTTTTCCATATGCGCCGACGTTCCCATACCCGTGGTATGCTCCGGGTTCAGTCCGAGCCGTTCCGCGGCCTGACGAAGATACGCTTCATAAGACGAGGCGGCCATTCCCTGCACATCCCGGCTCATGTCAAGATTCCATGCTGCCGTCAGGTCTTCGCGATAGCCGCCGCCATATACGGAGGTGCTCAGTACATTGCGTCGGCCGCGAAAGGAAAGGATCAGGCTGTTGTCGACATGACGCACAACATCCCCGGAAGCGAGCCGCGATATAATTTTCCCCTTCTCCGTCATAAGCATTGAATCCTTTTCACTCATCTTAGCTGGAAGGTGAACGACTGATACACATAGCAGCGCACGGGGCGCCCGTAGCCGTCGAGGCCGGGACTGAACGTAAAGCCCTCCGCCGCATCCATCGCGGCGCGATCCAATGCAGCGCTGCCCGAGGATTCCGCGATTTCCATGTCGTCCACGCCACCGTCCTTGGCCAAAAGGAAGCGAACCACCACTGTGCCTTCCGTGCCCCGGCTCTGAGCCGAGCGCGGGTATTCCGGCGCGCGGGAAGAGAGAACGCTTGGCGGCACCGTCGGCGATTCGATGGCATCGCTGGCAGCAGGGATACCGTCGCCGTTTCCTCCGCCGTCACCTTTGCCCGCCTGCTCCTTGTCACCGCTGCCTTCACCGATGCCGCCGTCTCCCGTCCCCGTGGCCGTTGAAGGCGGCGCCGCTGTCGGCGCTGAAGGCGGTTGCAAGGTTTCCTGCTGCGATTGAGGCTGCGGGACAGGCTCCGGCGTCGGCTCTTTCACCTGCTCTTTTTCTTCGATGATATCGTCAGGCTCCGGTGGCGGCTTTTGCTCTGTTGGCGTCTCCTGCACGGCAGGCGGTACTGCTGGCGCGGCCGCAGGAGCGGGCGCGGAGGAGCCAGACTTACCAATCAGAGCCACATCGTAGATAATATCCGGCGGTCGGCCTTGTTCTAAGCGCATGGCCGTAACGCCCAACAATACGAGAAACAACAGATGGAGCAGCACGGAAACGGCCATTCCTTTCGCTGCGCGGTCTCTTTGAGCGTTTCCCGTTTTTTCCCCGCCCGTCACGATCCCGCTTCCTTGTCCGTCGCGAGACCGACCCGGGAAATCCCCGCCTTCTTGAAAGCGTCTAGGAGATGGATGATTGCCCGGTATGGCACGCTCTCATCGGCGCGGATGATCACGGCGAATTTTTCGTCCCGCTGCCGTTCCTCTTTCGCCCGCGCCAAAAGCTCCGTTTCATGGATTGGCTTGTCCTGGAGCCAATACGCGCCCTCTCCCTTGACAGTCACGGAGAATTTTGCCGCGCTTTGCGTCTGCGTCTCGGAGGCGACCGGCAGCTTGACCGGAATTGTGCGAAGCTCGCTCATATACATCGTGCTGACGATGAAAAATATCAGCAGTAGGAACATCATGTCGATCATCGGGCTCAGCATAAGCTCCGGAACGCTCTTGCCGCGCCTTTTCAGCTTGATCATGAGGCTTCCTCCTGTTGTCGGGCGCTCCCTTGAGAGGGGTGCTTATGGTCAAGGTTTTTGGCGATGGCTTCGAGAAGTGTGTTTCCCACTTCCTCGATATTCAGCGAGATTCCTTTGAGTCTGCGCATGAAATAGGCGTACATACAGATAGCGACGATAGAAATGCAGAGACCGAACACTGTCGTGATCAGCGCCTCGCCTATGCCCGCGGTCACGGCCAAAGGATCTTCCATGCGCTGATTGAAGTTATTGAAGGAGCCGATCATGCCCGTCACAGTGCCGAGAAGCCCAAGGACAGGAGAAAGGGTGACCAATACGTTCAAATAATTGAGATTCTTTTCAAACTTGTCCATCGCTCTCTCGGCGCGAACGCTGACAAAGCTCTCCAATCGCTCGAAATTGCCATGCCGCGACATGACAACAGTAGCCAGCTTCGCCACTTCCCCTTGTGTGGAATCCGCCAGTCGCTTCGCGGTTTCCCAATCATCGCGCTCAATGGCGTCGCAAAATTTCTGCGTGAATTCCCAACCGCTGTCACCTGCGCGGAAGAACAGCCAACGCTCCACCGAAATCGCGACAGCAGCCAGCGAACAAAAAAGCAGCGGATACATGACCGGTCCGCCGTTGACAAAATATTGGGCGCCTGCAGAAAAAATCCCCATGACAGTTTTCCTCTTTCAATTTTCTTATTGCATTGTGTTCCGAGAACGGCGAAGCAGCCAAAGGAAGTACGGCGTACCGATAAAAGCCGTCATGATACCGACGCGCACCTCCGTCGGATACGCGATCACGCGTCCCACGGCGTCGCAGAACACGAGGAAGGTCCCTCCGGCCAAGAGACTGGACGGCAGGAGCCGCCGATGATCCGGTCCGACAATGAGCCGCATCATATGCGGAACAACCAGCCCGACGAAGCCGATATTTCCACTGATGCAGACGCCCGTGGCCGTGACCAGCGACGCAACCGCCAACAATCCAAGCCGGTATCGCGCCACCGGCATACCGACAGCCTTTGCTTCCACATCGCCAAGCACCAGGATATTCAGGTGCCGCGCCATGAGCAGCATCACTGCGACGCCTCCGAGTATCGGGCCCGCGCCCATCACCACATGATCCCAACGGCGATAATCAAGACCGCCGATGGTCCAGAAAAGATATTGGTGTATTTTTTGCTCGCTGAGGACAGTGAGAATGCCCGCCGTTACCGCCCCAAGCATCATTCCCACGACGACGCCCGCGAGCAACAGCGTCATCATGGGAATTTTCCCATGGCGCATGGCGAGAAAGACCGTCAGGGTCACCGCTGCGAGAGCGCCGCAGAGTGCCGAAATCGGCAATGCGAAGAGACTTGTCTCGCTGAGCCCAAAAGCGATGGCAGCCACAGCCCCCACTGCGGCGCCGCTGGACACACCGATTACGCCCGGGTCAGCCAACGGATTGCTAAAAATGCCCTGCATGACCACGCCCGAGGTTCCAAGTCCCGCGCCGACCATCAGCCCCACCAAGGTCCGAGGCAAACGGATATGGAGCAGCACAGTCTCCTGCTCTGGCGTCACCGGCACCTCAGAAAAGAACGGAAGCCCCGCAGCCCGGCAAAAGATCGCGAAAATATTCTCCGTCGGGATGTCGATTTGCCCACATGACATAGAAAGAAAAGCGGCCCCGAGAAAAGCAGCCGTCAAAATGGGAAGGATGAGGGTATTCGAAAGATTTCCCAATCTCATGCTTCACCCCTCCCTAATATCGTGTCCAGGAGCAGCGCACGCCTCCCGTTGTCCGGCGACGGTTCCGTGAAGACCTCCACCGATCCCGTCGCCGAGTTTTGCACCACACGCACGGTAACGCCATAGCAACGGCTGAGATTCTCGGATGTCATCACATCAGAAGGCGGACCGTCGGAGATAATACGGCCTTCTCCCACGAGCATGAGCCGCGAACAAAACTTCGCCGCCAGCGAAAGCTCATGAACCACCATCAGGACCGTCTTGCCCCGGTCGCAAAGCTCGCGGCAAAAGCGGAATATCTCCTCCTGATAAAAAATGTCAAGCCCTGTCGCCGGCTCGTCCAGAAAAAGAAGCGGCGTTTGCTGCGCCAGCACCTTGGCAAGCAGAACTCTTTGCCTCTGTCCGCCGGACATCATATGAACGGGACGCTCCGCCAGGTCTTGTACTCCGGTATATGCCATACAGGCGTCCGCAATCCGTATATCCTCGTCGCTTTCCTTTTCCCACCAGTGAAGATGCGGATAACGACCCGTCATTACAATTTCTCTCGCGCTGTACCCAAACGAAATCTCGATATCCTGTTGCAGATATGCCACTTCACGCGCAAATTCACGGCTCGAAAGCCTAGATGTCTCGCTCCCTTCTATTTTAACGCGACCCGACAGGGGCTCCAATAACCCCCGCAAGGTTTTCAGCAACGTCGATTTCCCGGCGCCATTGGGCCCGATGAGCCCCACCATCTCACCTTGCCGCACGGCAAAGGAAACATCTGTTAAAATATTCTTATTCCTGTGGTAGCCTGCGGATAATCCCTCGACCATTAAAACCACATCGTTCATTTCAAACTTTCTTCTTTCATTCAAATATGCAAGCAATATAAAAAAGATGAATCCCCATATTTGCAATATCAAATATAGGCATAACATGAAGAATTGTCAAGAAAAAAGAATCGAGACAAAGCTTTTTACAAAAATTACCGTTGGTGAAAAGCAATAAATCCGAGAAAAGGGGCTGTCAAAGGAAGATTTTCTTCCGAAGACAGCCCCTTTTTCAAATGTCAAGTACCATCGCCACTTCGTCACAATTCGGAAACTTCGGGCAGTCGATACAGTCTTTCCAGACCTTCGGCGGAAGTTCCTCCTTCGCGACCTTCCGAAAGCCCAGCGCGGCAAAAAAATCAACCTGATATGTCAATGTGAACGCGCAAGTGACGCCATGCCGCCGCCCCTCCTCGAGAAGCCGCCGAACAATCTCCGCGCCGACGCCTCGGCGCGTATAGCCTGCCGCCACCGCCATCGTCCGCACCTCGGCAAGCTTGTCCCAAATGAAATGAAGCCCGCCGACGCCGATGACACGGCCGTCCTCTTCCGCCACGACCATATCGCGCAACGTCTCATAAAGCGTGTTTCGTGAGCGCGCGAGCATTGCGCCTTCCTGCGCGTAGTCGTAAACCATTTGATAAATCGCCTCGACGTCGTCGAACGTCGGTTTCCGATAAATCACGCTTTCTTTCCTCCGCTTGTCTTTTTCTTTCCGTTCGCCTTTTTCTCGTCCGCGCCGTCCGTACCGAAAGAAGGGCAGAGCTTCGCCAGCGGACAATCCGCGCAAAGCGGACGGCGTGACTTGCATATCTTTCGTCCGTGCCAGATCAGCCAATGATGCGCATCGCTCCACTTTTCCCGAAGAATCGATTTTTGCAGGCCGAGCTCCACCTCCTCCGGTGTCTCGCCCACCGCGAGACGCAATCGATTCGCCACGCGAAAAACATGGGTGTCCACTGCAATCGCCGGATAGTTGAACGCGACGCTCATTACAACATTTGCCGTCTTTCGCCCGACGCCGGGCAAGGCAAGCAACGCGTCGAAATCCTCCGGCACCTTCCCGTCATAGTCGCGGGCAAGAATCTCCGAAGTCGCGAGGATATTTTTCGCCTTCGCGTGGAAAAATCCACATTCATGGATCTCTTGCTCCAGCCCCGAAAGCCCCATCTTCGCAATCGCTTCCGCCGTAGCCGCCTTGGCAAAGAGCCGCTTCGTAACGATATTGACCCGTTGGTCGGTACATTGCGCAGACAGGATCACAGCGACAAGAAGTTCAAAAGGATTTCTGAACACAAGCGCGGGCTTCGCGTCCGCGTACACTTCGGACAAAACGCGAATCATTTCATCCTTCGTCTTTTTCGTCACCCGCACGCGCCGCGCCCCTTTCTTTTTTAATCTCTATCCTTGACAATATGTGCCCCACGCTTGTCAATGTCAAGTGCGAGCACACGCGCGGAAACATCATGATTGCGGAACGCTTCCATCATTGCGTCCCCAACTGCCGCCACATGATTCGTCGTATATGCGATGATACACGGTCCCGCTCCGCTCATTGCGACGCCAAGCGCTCCCGCCTTCTGCGCCGCTTCGAATACATCATACATTCCGGGAATCAATTTCGCCCGATACGGTTGATGCAGCGCGTCGTCAAAAGCGTGACGCAAAAAAGGAATATTCCCTTTGGCCAAGGCCCCCACCAACAAAGCCGCACGTCCCACATTGAACACGGCGTCCTTCATCGGCACTTGCTCCGGAAGCGCGCTGCGCGCCGCCTTCGTCGACAAATGAAAATCGGGAACGGCCACCACCAGCTTCAGCGGCAAACGAGGCAAAAATGAAAAGCTCTCCGGAACCCCTTCATGCACTAAGCTGACAGTAAACCCCCCGTAAATCGCAGGAGCGACATTGTCGGGATGCCCTTCCAGTTCCGTCGCAATCTGCAACAGGCCACGACGGTCAAAGGGATTCCCCAGAAGCACATTCGCCGCCTTCAAAGCTCCAACGATTGCCGCCGCGCTGCTTCCAAGACCTCTGGAAAGCGGGACACGGTTGTGCATGCGGATGACAGCGCCTTGATATTCATCGTCCGCTTTCACTCGACGCAACAGCGTCTGAATAGAACGCCATGCCAGATTGCGCTCGTCAGTCGGGATGCTGTCCGCCCCTTCGCCCGCCGCATGAATTTCCAACGTCGGCTCCTTGAGAAGCGTCAATTCCAATTCGTTATAAATCGTGCAGGAAACGCCAAGGCAATCAAAACCAGGACCACAATTCGCGCTCGTTCCCGGAACACGAATCTTGACTGTTTTTCGCATATCACTCCACCTCCGTCGTCGGCGGTGTTTCCACGCGAATCACGCTCGATACTTTCGTCACGACAGGAAGTGACGAGAGAGTACGCTCCGCACGCGCGATACGACGATGCTTGACGTGATGTGTGATGGCCACGATCTCCGCAAGGTTGCCCACCTTGCGCGTCTGGATCACCGAGTTCAAGCTGACGCCCTCGTCCCCGAAAGCCATGGCAATCGCTCCCAACACGCCCGGCATATCTGCCACAAGCAGCCGTACATAATAAGCGGAGACCGTTTCCTCAATCGGACAAATCTGCTTCTGCCCAAAGACCTGGAAGCCGACCTCATGCACCTCGCCGTTGACGATTCCCCTCGCCAAAGAAACAATATCCGCAATCACGGCGGAAGCCGTGGGGAGAGAGCCGGCGCCCCGACCATAGAACATTGCCTCGCCGATGGCGTTGCCTTTGACAAAAATCGCATTGAATACGTCACTTACTGACGCCAAGGGGTGATCTTTTGGCAAGAAGGCCGGATGCACACGCACATCAACGCCTTTTTCCGGAGAATCTTTCGCAATCGCCAACAATTTGATGACATAACCAAGCTGGCGCGCGTAATCAATATCCTCCGGCGTGATATTCGTGATGCCCTCGACGGACACCGACGGAAGCGTTACCCGCGTATTGAAAGCGAGAGACGCAAGGATCGCAGCTTTTCTTGCCGCGTCCAGCCCCTCCACGTCCGCCGCCGGGTTTGCCTCGGCATATCCTTTTTCCTGTGCTTCTTTAAGCACGGTCTGGTAGTCTTCCCCCAACTCCGTCATTTTCGTCAGCATATAATTCGTGGTGCCGTTGACAATGCCCATGACCTCGGTAATCCGATTGGCCGTCAGGCATTCCATGATGGGGCGGATAATCGGGATTCCTCCGCCGACGCTCGCCTCGAACAAAAAGCCGACATGGTTCTTCTCCGCCGCGTCAAACATATCGGCGCCGAACTGAGCGATAACGTCCTTGTTCGCGGTGACCACATGCTTTCCGGCTTCCATCGCCGCAAGCATATACTCACGCGCCGGATGGAGTCCTCCCATCAGCTCGACGACTATATCGATTTCCTCATCCTCAAGGATATCCTCTATTTTATCCGTGGCAAGAAGTCCGTCCATATTCGGACGCAGCTTTTTCACATCGCGAACCAGCACCGTCTTGATTTCGACACGTGCGCCCGCTTTCAAAGAGACCTCCCTGGCATTTTCCCGCAGTACCTGCAAGACGCCGGAACCGACGGTTCCCGCGCCTAATAGTCCGATCTTGACTGTTTTTTCCATCCCGAATGCCTCACGCCTGCCCAAGGATATCGAGCCGCCGGACGCCATTAAGGGAACGCAGCTTGTTCAAAAGCGACTCCATCTCCACCGTCAGCTTGTCCGTCTCGATTGACATCGTCGTGTTCGCAACACCTTGAAGCGGAATACCTTGATTGATCGTCAACACATTGCCGGAATACTCCGAGACCGTATTCAGCACGCTTGACAACACACCCTTTTCATTATCGAGCAGAAAAGTCAGCGTAATGATCTTGTTCTTACTCGCCTCGTAAAAGGGAAACACGTAATCCTTATACTTATAATACGCGCTCCGGCTTAAATCCATCTTTTCGACAGCTTCATTGATTGTCCGTGCGTCGCCGCGTTTCAGCAACGCCTTAACGCGGATGGTCTTCTTGATTGCCTCAGGAAGTATCTCCTCGCAAACCAAATAGAAACTGCTCGTCGCCTTTTTCATGCTTGATTCCTCCGTTTATATCCAATGGAACTTTTTCTTCACGCAGGGGAAATTATACCATTCCTTATCCGTCGATTGCAATAGATAACGCAATGAATTCGCTTGTCCTATTTCAAAAGACTTGCAATCCCACCATGTAGAGCGGTAAAATATCTTACGTGTGAGCCTTTTCTCGCACAGTTCCATTGGGAGGCGCTTCATGTTTACATCTTTTTACTATGGCTTGCAACAGGATATAAAACTATTTCTAATACCTCCTTTTGTATGCGCTATGTTTCGCCTGATATTCATTCTTATGTACGGCCAATATTCATTTTCAACTGTAACCCATCAATGGAAAAAATTTTACCACTGCTTTCGTTATGGATTTTGGTGGGGCATGGATTGGAATACCTATGTTTTCTTGTATTCCTTGGTACTCTTGAGTCTGCCTGGGGCTTTTTCCCCCGCGTGGTTCGCACTCGGCGATACAATCCGGACTTGGGGAGTATGTGTCTATCTTGTCGTCCTATATGCCGCGTTCGTCGGGAAGCTCATCTATTATTATCATTATCGGGATATCTACAATAAAACCCTCTGGATGGGAAAAAACGCCGACAAAAAAAACCTGCTCGATATTTTCTTCCATCAAAATCACGGCCTCCTTGTTTTGCTCAGTTTCATCCCCTTCAGCGTCATCTGCTTTTACTTCGTACACTCCTGCCTTTCAACGCCCATATGTCCATATCCGACGTTCTTTTCCGTCGCAATCCAATACGCATTCAATACAACGGTCGTCATAGCGGCCATCGCCTTCTTTTATTACTTCCGTTACGGCGGAAGCTTCAACCATGCAAAAAAACCAGAATGGGACGAAATCCCAACTATAGTAAAGGAAGATATTTTTCTCGCAAAAGCCACCATAGACGATCTGGTCGCATTGGAACTCGTCTGGAAGCATCCGCCCCATGACCTTTTGAACCACACCGACGAAGAAGCATTACCGCGCATTGAAGCTATCATTCCGCGCGAAGATTGGCAAGAAAAAACACAACCCTTGGAGCTTTTTTCGCGCGTCGCGCTGGGGGCACGCATCACTCCACCAAAACATATTTTTTATCTGTTGGCGGAGAGCTATGAGCAAGCGCCTCTGGACCCGCCCTATACCAATCTCCATATCGCCGACGGCGGAAAAACGTTCTGTAAAGATCCCCACACCTTCCATATCCCCAATTTCTTATCCGCCGGTCTCTTGTCACAGCCGTCCCTGGTAAGCCTGTTGCTTGGGATTTACGACGCCGGACTTGAATTCAATGAAATGGAAGCATTCTGGCACGGCACGCTCCCTACGTCTCTTCCTGTCCAACTCCGAAAACTTGGTTATCGTTCCACGTTTTGGTATGGCGGCGAACTAAACTGGGGCAGCCTGCAGCATTTTCTTCCGGCGGTCGGTTTTGACAGCATGTTCGGGGGGCCGGATATCTGCCCTCCCGACGTGCCACATACTTGGCTCGGCGTTTACGACCATGTTTTTCTCGAAGAAGCCGGAAAGAAAATCCAAACGATGGAAAACGAAGATCCAACCCTTCATTTCATCTATACGACCTCAAACCACGGCCCTTACACTATTCCTGTTGCTTCGTACGGATACAACGTCGACACTGTCATGCCCGACGCGCCAGATGCCGTTCGTCATCATCGAATGGCACAACGAAAACTCGGCTGCTATTGGTATTCCGATTGGGCTCTTTTCAAATTCGTCCGGGATATGCAGAAGAAATTTCCCGACAGTCTTTTCATTGTAACGGGGGATCACGCCATGCATGTGCTTCCTTTCGATTGCGACATATCACACAGGAAACATCCCACATTGCGTGAAAACGCAGGAGATTTTTTCGCAATTTGGCATCCTGAGCTTTATGCTGACCTGTTTCACAATAACACCATCGGCGGCCATATGAATATCCTGCCGACCTTGATTGAGCTTATTGCTCCCAAGGGACATGAATATCTTTCCATGTTCCCACCACTTACAGAAAAACTTTCAAACGTCGTAACGCCACATCACTGGCTGACCAATAATTATATCGGTTCCTTCGATGATAATCTCTGCCAGCCGATTGATTCCGACAATGAAAACATCGTTTCCTCGACAGGCAACGAGCTTCGCCTAAAGCGAGACGGTTGGTGCGAGCTTTCCGGATGGATTGGTCGCCATACAGAGCTTTTGAAATCCGAAAAAATGCTATAAAAAACCGGGGCTGTCGTTTGAAGACAAATCTTCAACGACAGCC
>CAMVIO010000003.1 GCA_947167555.1 uncultured Selenomonadales bacterium | reverse complement strand
GCGCATCAGGCGGTAAAACTTGCTGATAAAGAAGCCCGGCATGATTATTTTTCATGGCTGGAAGATTTCGAGTATTCCAGGCTCGGCTTGCCGCGCCCGGATCTTGTCGTGTTCCTGGATATGCCGCCAGAGGCCAGTGATCGCCTGTTGGCGGCGCGAGCGAAAGAAACGGGGGCGGCGGATATTCATGAGAAGGACAAAAAATACCTTCATCGTGTCCATGACGCCTATGCGGAGGCTGCAAAGCTGTTTGGCTGGGTGCGGGTCGTCTGCGGCGAAGGTGCTGCGCCGAGAAAGCCGGAGGATATTGCCGGGGACGTTTATCGTGCGGTGCTTCCAGTTCTCGATGTGAGGGAATGCCCATGATTAAGGAAGTACTCGTCGTCGAGGGGAAAATGGATGTGCTTGCCGTCAATCGTGCGGTGGAAGCGGACTGTATCATTACCGACGGCTTTCGGCTTTCTCCCAAAACATTGGCGAGCATTGGCGACGCTTACAAGCGGCGGGGCATCATTATTTTGACCGATCCGGATCCGGCTGGGGATCGTATTCGGCGTTTCTTGTCAAAAAGATTTCCGGGGGCAAAGCACGCATTCGTTCCGAAAGAGGACGCGACGGCAAACGACGATATCGGCGTCGAACAGGCGTCGCCGGAGGCAATCCGTATTGCGCTGGAAAAAGTGCGGACGCTGGAATGGAATCCTGTCGAGCGGTTCAATGCGGCAGATTTGATTTCGGCAGGGCTTTCAGGCAGCGAGATGGCGTCGGAGAGGCGCGCTCGCCTTGGCGCAATGCTCGGCGTCGGCTGCGCAAATGCCAAGACATTCTTGAAACGGCTCAACCATTACGGCGTGACGCGGGAGGAATTTTTCGCGACGCTTGCGGAACTGGATAGGGAGGAAAACGGATGTTGACGCCGCAGATTGCCGACAAGGGCGTGACAAAGCATATATTGAGAGCGTTTGATTTGCACGCTTCCCGGCGACTCGGGCAAAATTTCCTGATTTCCCCGGGCGTCGTGCGTGCCGTCGTCGAGGCGGCGGAAATAGAAAGTGGCGACCGTGTATTGGAAATTGGGCCGGGCATCGGGACGTTGACGCAGGGGCTTCTCGAAGCGGGGGCATATGTTACGGCGGTGGAACTCGACAAAAAATTGCCCGCCGTATTGACGGAAACTTTGCGGGGTTATGAGCATTTAAACGTCGTGCAGGGGGATATCCTGAAAACGGACATTCCGGCACTGATGGGCAATCAGCCCTTCAAGGTCGCCGCGAACCTTCCATATTATATTACGACGCCCATTTTGCTTTCGCTTTTGGAGCAAAAGCTTCCGGTCACGCATATCGTCACGATGGTGCAGAAGGAAGTCGCTGAGCGCATGACAGCAAAACCGGGAGGGAAAAATTACGGTGCGCTTTCCGTGGCGGTGCAGTATCACACGGAGCCGGAAATCGTACTGGACGTCCCGCCGTCATGTTTCTTTCCCGCGCCGGAAGTCGATTCGGCGGTAATCGCTTGCACGGTCAGGAAGACGCCCGCAGTGGCGTTGAGAGACGAAAATCTTTTCTTTCGCGTAGTCAAGGCGTCTTTCGGGCAAAGACGAAAAACGCTTTCCAATGCTTTGAAGCCGCTGGGCTTTTCAAAAGAACGAATGGAGGAGGCGCTTCATGGCGCGAACGTCGACGCCGCACGAAGGGGCGAGACATTGTCCTTGGCGGAATTTGCCGCTCTCGCGAATAATTTGGCGAATTGATTGCAAATGTCCTTGTTCGTCGATGATGGTTGGTGTAAAATAATGCCATTCAGTTTTTAACAATTTTGGAGGGTTTCATCTTGAATAAAGTACGCACACGCTTTGCCCCCAGCCCGACGGGGTATATGCATATCGGGAATCTGCGCACGGCGCTTTACGCCTATCTTTTCGCAAAGGCAAAAGACGGTGATTTTTTGCTTCGGATCGAAGATACTGATCGCGCGCGCTATGTCAGCGACGCGGTGAAGTTCATTCAAGATACCTTGGCGGCGGCGCATATCGTCCCTGACGAGGGGCCGGATATCGGCGGCGACTGCGGGCCGTATGTCCAGAGCGAGCGAATGGAGATTTACAAAAAGTACGCGGAAGAATTGGTAGAAAAGGGCTTCGCTTATCGCTGCTTCTGCTCCCAAGAGGAAGCGAAGGACGACGAGGAAAAAGCTTTCGGCGGTTATGGCCGACATTGCCGTGACCTTGCACCGGACGCAATCGAGCGCCATCTGAAAAACGGGGATTCTTATGTCATTCGCCAGAAAATGCCGCTGACCGGCACAACTACGTTTTTTGATGTGGTGCATGGGAACATCACGATTGAGAACAGCGAGCTGGAAGATCAAGTGCTTTTGAAGCGCGACGGGATGCCGACATATAATTTTGCCAATGTTATCGACGACCATTTGATGAATATTTCCCATGTGATTCGCGGTACGGAATTTATTACTTCGACGCCGAAGCATGTGCAGCTTTATCAAGCGTTTGGCTGGGAACCTCCGGTTTTTGTTCATCTGGCGCCTGTCATGGGCAAGAACGAGGACGGTTCTGTCTCGAAGCTGTCGAAGCGTCACGGTGCGACCAGCTTTGCCGAGCTTGTCGACGCGGGCTATCTGCCGGAGGCCATCACGAACTACGTCGCTCTGTTGGGGTGGAGTCCGAAGTCCGAGCAAGAAATTTTCTCGATGGAGGAAATGGCGAAGGTTTTTTCCCTTGAAGGGTTGAGCAAGTCGCCAGCCGTTTTCGACTACGCGAAGCTCGATTGGTTCAACGGCGAATATTGCAAGGCGATGAGCGATGAGAAATTTGCGGCTCTCGCGTTGCCATTCGCGGGCGAGCTGACGGATGAGATAAAGGAAAAGTGGCTATATCTTGCCGCGATTCTTCGGACGCGCGTTGCGCGGTTGGGGGAGATCGCGGATATGATTGCTTTTTTCCGGGTGTTGCCGGAGTATGGCGTAGATCTTTTCCCGAACAAGAAGAACAAGGTGACGCCGGAGCTTGCCGCGCAGATTTTGCCCGCTGCGCGGGATGCGTTGGAGAAAGTTCAGGACTGGACGCCGGAAGATATTGACGCAGCGTTGCACGGTTGTATCGAGACGAGCGGTTATAAGCTCGGCACGGTCATGTGGCCGTTGCGTATTGCTCTTTCCGGGCGAAAAGTGACGCCTGGCGGCGTTACTGAGCTTTTGTATCTTTTGGGCCAGAAAGAATCGCTGGAACGCATCGGAAAGGCGATTTCCATGCTATAAAATTCTTTGCTTTGAAGAAAAACGCGGCAATTCGTATGCCGCGCTTTTCTTTTGTGCCGATTTGATGTAGAATAAAAAAGCATTGCAAAGAAGTGTTTTTTGGTAAGGGCAGTTTTCTATCGCTTCGGAGGCTTTGATGATTCGATTTTTGTTTATATGGATGCTGTTGCTCGGGACGCTTATGCCTTCATTTGCGGAAGCGGCGACGCCTTTCAGCGAGAAGGCCGCGAAGCTTTCGGGAATCACGGCGGTACGCATGGCCGGATCTATGGAACGGCTTCGCATCGTGCTGGACGCGAACAAGGAAGTCGATTATTCGGTGATGGTGTTGGCCAATCCGTCGCGCGTCGTCGTCGATTTGCACGGTGCGTGGCTCAGCCCGAACGTAGCGCGAGAGACGGTAATTGAGAGCAGGTTTGCGAGCAAGGTGCGCGTAGCACAGTTCAATGAAAATACAGTGCGCGTCGTTGTGGAAACGGAAATGGGCAAGGGGCAGTACGATGTGTTTTCCATCGAAGGTGGTGCGATACCGTATCGCGTCGTGATGGATTTCGGAAAGGTCGGAAGGGCGAAGGACGATTCTCACGGTGGAACGATTACCGACGACAGGATTGGTTCGAGCCCGGACGGTTCATCGACGGATACGACGGGAACGGAGAAGCCGGAGACGCAGGGGACGGAGACGCCGAAACCGCAAGATACGGAAACATCGGGCAAGGAAGGCAAAGAGGAAACGAAAGAGAAAGAGGATGGCGGCAAGGAGAAGTCAGGCGAGGAGCAAAAGCCGGACGACGACGTTGAGGTGCTTACGGAGGACGTACAATTCTCGCCGGGCATCAAGGGCAAGAAAATCGTAATCGATCCGGGCCACGGCGGCGAAGACTCAGGCGCCATCGGCCCCTCCGGCGTCACGGAAAAAAGCATCACTCTCCAAATTGCTAAGGAAGTGGAGAAGATGCTCAAGGAGGCCGGCGCGAAAGTCATCATGACGCGCACGACGGACACCGAAGTTTCTCCGAAGCATCGGCAGGCGACGGACGTCGACGAACTACAGGCGCGCTGTGATGTGGCGAACAAGGCTAAGGCTGATATTTTCATTTCAATCCACATGGATTCGTTCACGAGCCGCGAAGCTTCCGGTACAACTGGATATTATTATGTGAAAGGCTCGGCGGCGAGCAAGAAGCTGGCAGCCGCGATCCAGTCGAATCTCGTCTCACAGCTCAAGACTACGAGTCGGGGCGTCAGGACGTGCAAATTTTACGTCGTCCGGCATACGAAAATGCCTGCGACGCTGATTGAGGTGGCGTTTGTCTCGAACCCGAAGGAGGAAAAACTCCTGACCTCGAAGAAGGGCGTGCAAAAAGCCGCCGTCGGCATCGTGAAAGGTATTTCCGATTTCTTCGGGGAGTAATGTGCCTGTGGCACATTACTATATGTCTGTGGCATATCACTTCGATAGTGCTCGTGAAACAACCTATTGGATTATTTGTCCTTCAAGGAGAGGACAAGAATACGATATATAATAGATTCAAAATAAACATGGGAAGGAAAGTGCTTTATGAAACTTGAAACTACGGCGAAGCAGCGGTTAGAGGAACTGCAGAAGCAGATGCAGGAGGAAGCGGAAAAGCGTAAAAAGCAATTGATGAAAAGGGAAGTTCCAACACGTCGTACGTTGAAGAATGCGCTGGCGGCCATGACACGGCAGGAGCTGGACGATATCCGTTACAATGTCGGTTTGTCAGGCACCAGTGGTATGAACAAAGCGGAACTGATTGAAAAGCTCGTTCCGGCAATTGTGGAATTTTCCCGCACTTGGTTCGTCTCGCTTCTCGACGAGCAGTATCAAGCGTTTCGCCATTTGGTTGAAAAGAAAGGGATTTCCGCGGAATTTCGCGCAGACGAGACACGGCTTGATTATTTTCAGAGCCTTGGCATGATGGCAAGCGGCGCGCACAAGGGAGAGCTCTCTTGGTATCTGCCGAAGGAAATCATGGAGGAATTCCAGCAGCTTGACCAGAACCAAGCCTTCCGGAAGGCTGTCGAGCTGAATACCGACGTTTTCCGCGTGGCGGCCGGGTTGTTGTTCTATTATGGTGTGATGGACTATGATCGTCTTTTTTCAAAGGTTAAGCACCATCTGGAACTGGCGGCGGACGAACTGAGCTTTTCGGATTTCATGAAGGTCATGTTTAACGGTTCGTGCTGGCAGACGAATGTTCGCACTGCCGAGCGCGTTGCTTATTACTATACGGTAATGGACCCGGCAAAGACGATGGAAGCGCAGGAAAAGATCGGCGTCGGCTTCGCTAAGTTGTCCTATGGGCAGGTCTACGATGCAGGCGAGGAGAACTATATTGAAGCGACGGATGAGTACAAAGGGCTGGCGCAATTCTTCATGGCGGCGTACAAGATGGACGTACTGCGCGCGGCGGAGGTCGTCGGGCAGATCACGATTCTCTTGCAAAACGGTGGTGAGATGAAGGATGTGCTCGCATATATCGAGAAGCTGGGGGCGCCGGAAAATAAGAAAGATTTGGAAGCGCTGTCGCCACTCTTGATTGCTTTCCATCAGTCGCTCCGCATGTGGAAATTCAAAGGACATACCACCACGGAAATAGTCACGGGCAAGCTGGACCCGGAGGGAGGAGATATTATTTCCTTCGAGGCGGCGCGCCGCAAAAAAGGAAAGGTTGGCCGAAATGATCCTTGTCCTTGCGGCAGCGGAAAGAAATACAAAAACTGTTGTATGAGAAAGGATATGGGGGAAGAATAATCCGCAGACAAAGTTTTTTCTTGCATTTTCGGTGGCGATACCCTATAATATTGCATGCGGTGCAGCAAGCATCGCTTTGATTCCTTGATAGCTCAGTCGGTAGAGCAATCGGCTGTTAACCGATCGGTCGCAGGTTCGAGTCCTGCTCAAGGAGCCATGGCGCGTTGGTCAAGTGGTTAAGACACCGCCCTTTCACGGCGGTTTCATGGGTTCGAATCCCGTACGCGTCACCAGAACATCAGAGCCGCCTCTTTGTGGGCGGCTTTTTCTCATAGAAGGTGGAGAGAGGTTGAGCGGGGAATACAATTCCAGACTGGCAGTGCGGCGTACCGTACTTGCGCGAAACGCGGACTGGATGCGTGACTACATGAAGTCCTTTTATAACGAGGACGAGGAAATCCAGCACGCGATGCTTTTGAAGGAAGCGCACACGGGACGTGTTCAAAACATTATTCGCGATCTTGCCGTCCATTTAAGGCTGTCTGACGAGGATGTGGCACTTGCTGAGCTGATGGGGCTGCTGCATGATATTGGGCGCTTTCGTCAGTTTACCGTCTATCGGACGTTCAAAGATCATTTGTCGGAAGATCACGCGTCGGCAGGGCTGAAACTGATGGAGGAACATCAGCTGCTGGAGGGGCTTTTGCCGTGGGAACAGTCGCTCGTCCGTTTTGCTGTCAAATGGCACAACAAGAAGTTCATCGGCCCTGCGCCCGACGCCTGCCATCTCGGCTATGCAAAGATGCTCCGCGACGCTGACAAGCTCGACATCTATCATGTACTGGAGCCTTTTCTTCCGTCGGAGGACGGCAGCGGCGTCAGCCCCAATTTCATCGAGAAGTTTGTCGAAGGCGTGCAATGCGACTACACGATGGTCGGTACCGAAGACGACAAGAAGCTTGTGCGGCTGATGTGGGCTTATGATATATATTTTTCATGGACGCTGCAGCACATTGAAGAGCGAGGCTATCTTGAAAAACTGATTCATTGTCTGCCGAAAGGCGAAAAGGTTGACCAAGGCGTCGCGCGGTTGCGCGGATATGTGCAAAAAAAGCTGGCGGCAAAAGACGACGCGGGCTTTCAAAGCTCTCATGAGTGTGAAAATATAGAGGAGAAATGAGACATGGCGGAAAAGACAGCGGCGATGGCCGCGAATTTTGTGGAAAATATTATAGACGGCGACCTGAAAAGTGGGAAATACGTTTCGGAGGATATACATACGCGATTTCCGCCCGAGCCGAACGGTTATCTGCATATCGGGCATGCAAAGTCGATTTGCCTGAATTTTGGCCTTGCGAAACGGTTCGGCGGAAAGTGCAATTTGCGCTTCGACGATACGAACCCGACGAAAGAAGATACCGAGTATGTAGATTCCATCCAGGAAGACGTCAAATGGCTCGGCTTCACTTGGGACGACCGTCGTTTTTATGCCTCAGATTATTTCGAGAAACTGTACGAATACGCAGTAGAGCTGATCAAGCGCGGCAAGGCGTTTGTTGACGATCTTTCCGCCGACGAGATCCGCGCCTATCGCGGCACGCTGACTGAACCGGGCAAAGAAAGTCCATACCGGAACCGAACCGTCGAGGAAAATCTTGACCTGTTTGCACGAATGAAGGCGGGGGAGTTCCCCGACGGCTCCCACGTTCTGCGGGCAAAGATAGATATGGCGTCTCCGAACATTACGATGCGCGACCCGGTGTTGTATCGTATTGCTCATACGACGCATCATCGCACCGGCGATGCGTGGAGTATCTATCCGATGTACGACTTCGCGCATCCGCTGTCTGACGCGATTGAGAATATTACACATTCCGTCTGCACGTTGGAATTTGAGGATCACCGTCCGCTTTACGATTGGCTTTTGGAATCTCTGGGCTTCGATGAGAAAAGGCCGCATCAATACGAGTTTGCTCGGTTGAATCTTACGAACACGGTGATGAGCAAGCGGAAGCTCCGTCAGCTCGTTGAGGGTGGCTATGTTTCCGGTTGGGACGATCCGCGGATGCCAACGATTTCCGGTTTGCGCCGTCGCGGTTATACGGCGACTGCAATCCGAGACTTCTGCGAGCGCATCGGCGTGGCAAAGAGCAATAGTCTCGTCGACGTGGCGATGTTGGAGCATTGCGTCCGTGAGGATTTGAATGAAAGCGCCGACCGCGTAATGGCGGTGCTGGAGCCGCTGAAGGTCGTTATCACGAATTATCCCGAAGGTCAGACAGAGTATCTTTTGGCGGAAAACCATCCGACTCGCGGCGGTCAGCGATATGTGCCCTTTTCCCGCGAGATTTTCATCGAGCAGGAAGACTTCATGGAAGACCCGCCGAAGAAATTTTTCCGTTTGAAACCGGGCGGCGAAGTGCGTCTGAAGCACGCCTATATCATCAAGTGCGAAGAAGTCGTGAAAGACGAGGCTGGTAATGTCATCGAGCTTCACTGCACCTACGACCCGGATTCGAAGAGCGGCGGCGCGACGGCGGCCCGCAAGGTTAAGGGGACGCTCCATTGGGTAGATGCGAAAGAGTCCTTGCCTGTGGAGATTCGCCTTTACGATTATCTTTTGACTACCGATGAAAACGGCAACGTGCCCGACGATTTTCTCGCGCATCTGAATCCCGATTCCCTGCGCGTATTGAAGGACTCTCGTATCGAGCCGAGCGTGCGCTATACTGCCAAGGGAACGCGGTATCAGTTCTTGCGCAAAGGTTATTTCTGCGTGGATCAGGATACTACGCCGGATCATCTTGTATTCAATGAGGTCGTAGGCTTAAAAGATACATGGGGCAAGGTGAAGGGATAAATGGGGAAGATGCCGAAAATACCGAGAAACCTTTCGGACAAGGATATGTTCAAAGGGTGGCAAGAAGAGCCGACTGTCGAAGAAACGATGATGAAAGCGTCGGAGCCGAAACAAGCGAAGAGCCGACAAGAAAAACGCACAAACGAGAAACGGGAGGGCGGCTATCAGACGTATCTTTCGCAGGACGTTGTCGACACAATGGAAAAACTATTGCTTGAAATTAAGCTGGATTTATACAAGCAGGGGGTCTCCGACTACCGTGTGAATGTCCGGCGCGAGAAAAATACGATTTTGTTGGAACATGTTCCGACAGACGAAAAGAATACGAAGAAATAACGGAGGGGAAAGCCGAAATGGAGAAATACAACCCGAAGGAAATCGAACAGAAATGGCAGAAGAAGTGGGCGGATGAGGAGACCTACAAGACGGAAGCCAATCCCTCGCTGAAAAAGTATTATGTCCTGGAAATGTTCCCGTACCCGTCGGGGAATCTTCACATGGGACACGTCCGCAACTATTCTATCGGCGACGTGCTGGCGCGGTACAAGCGCATGGCAGGTTTCAACGTGATTCACCCGATGGGGTACGACGCCTTCGGCATGCCCGCGGAAAACGCCGCCATCAAGCACGGCGTCCGTCCGTCGGACTGGACCTTCTCGAATATAGAAAACATGACGCGCCAGCAGCAGACGATGGGGCTTTCCTACGACTGGGACCGCGAAGTTGAGACTTGCCGTCCCGATTATTATCGCTGGACGCAATGGTTGTTCCAACTTTTTTACAAGCGTGGTCTTGCGTATAAGAAAGCGGCGTCGGTGAACTGGTGCGACACCTGCGGCACGGTGCTGGCCAACGAGCAGGTGGTGGACGGTAAATGCTGGCGTTGTGATTCCGAGGTGCATAAGAAGAGCCTGTCTCAGTGGTTCCTGAAAATTACCGATTACGCCGACGAGCTTTTGAAGGACCTTGATCTTTTGAAGGGTTGGCCGGAGCGCGTCAAGACGATGCAGGACAACTGGATCGGCCGTAGCGAGGGCTTGGAATTCGCCTTTGATTTCCCGGCCATCGGCGAAAAGATTCCCGTTTACACCACGCGCCCGGACACGGCCTTCGGCGTCACGTTCCTCGCGCTGGCGGCGGAGCATCCGCTGGTGGAAAAAATCTGCAAAGATAATCCGAAAGCTGCGGATATTAAAGCGTTTTGCGAGAAGGCGCGCAACCAATCTGAAATGGAGCGTACTTCCGAGACTTCGGAAAAAGAAGGCATTTTCACCGGGCTTTGTTGCGTAAATCCTTTCAATGGAAACGAAGTGCAGATCTGGGTTACAAACTATGTTCTTGCAGAGTACGGCACCGGCGCGGTCATGGGCGTGCCGGCGCACGATCAGCGCGACTGGATGTTTGCGACGAAATACGGCATCCCGAAAATCTTGACGATTCAGCCGAAGGGCCAGACGTTGAAACTCTCGGAAATGGACGCCGCCTATGTGGAAAAAGAGGGCGTGCTGGTCAACTCCGATAAATTCGACAATATGGAAATGCATGCGGCTTTGAGCGCGATCATGGACGAGGCGGAGGCGAAGGGCTTCGGCAAGCGCAGGGTCAATTACCGACTGCGCGACTGGTTGATTTCCCGTCAGCGGTATTGGGGGGCGCCGATTCCAATCATCCACTGCCCGCATTGTGGTGAGGTGCTGGTGCCGGAGGAAGAGCTTCCCGTTAAGCTGCCGGAAAACGTGAAATTCGAACAGGGCGCGGTGTCGCCGCTGGCCCAGTGCGAGCAGTTCGTCAACGTCAAATGCCCAAAGTGCGGCGCCGACGCAAAGCGCGAGACGGATACGATGGACACCTTCATCTGCTCGTCTTGGTACTATCTGCGCTATACCGATCCGCACAACGACAAAGAACCATTCGCGAAGGACAAGGTCAATTATTGGGGACCGGTGGACCAGTACATCGGCGGCATCGAGCATGCGATCCTGCATCTTCTCTATTCGCGTTTTTTCACGAAGGTGTTGCGTGATGCGGGACTTGTCAGTTTCGATGAGCCTTTTACGAACCTTTTGACCCAGGGCATGGTTATCAAAGACGGCTCGAAAATGTCAAAGTCCAAAGGCAACGTTGTTTCGCCGGAGGAAATCATCGCGAAGTACGGTGCGGATACGGCTCGCCTGTTTATCCTTTTCGCGGCGCCGCCGGAGCGCGACCTCGAATGGAGCGATCAGGGCGTGGAAGGCGCGTGGCGTTTTCTGAACCGCGTCTGGCGCATTGTCGGACAATTTACGCCGCTGGTCAAGGAAGGCAAGGAAAATTATGATGTTTCGAAACTGACGAAGGAAGAAACGGCGCTTCGTCGAGTCTTGCATCAGACCGTCGCGAAAGTTACCGACGACGTTGAGAATCGTTTCACCTTCAACACGGCCATTAGTTCGATCATGGAACTGGTTAACGAGCTTTATACATTCCAAGACGTTGAAATGGTGAACGCAGGGCTTGTCCGCGAGGTGGTGATTGATCTCATCAAATTGCTGGCGCCATTCTCGCCGCATATCACAGAAGAAATGTGGAACGAGATCGGCGGAGAGGGAAGTGTCCACGCGCAGAAGTGGCCGAGCTTTGACGAGGAAGCCATGAAGGAGGACGAGGTCGAGATCGTGCTGCAAATCAACGGCAAGGTTCGCGATCGTATCGTCGTCCCAGCAGAGGCGGACAAGACCGCGATGGAAAAAGCGGCGCTGGCGCAGCCAAAGGTGCAACAGTATACTGAGGGCAAGACTGTCGTCAAGGTTATCGCGGTGCCTGGCAAACTGGTCAACATTGTGGTGAAATAAAAATCATTTATAAGAAAGTAGGGTAAATCATGGCGGAAACGATTTGGTCCGTTTTTCCACCGATTTTGACAATCGTATTGGCGCTGGCGACGAAGGAAGTTTATATGTCGCTTTTGATCGGTATTTTTTCCGGGGCGATGCTGTATTGCAATTTCAACGTTATCCAAGCGATTTTGACGATGTTCGCGGTCATGGAGGAAAAGGTTGGGGGAAATGTCAATATTCTCGTATTCCTCGTTGTTCTCGGAATTCTCGTGGCGGCAATCTCGCGCTCCGGAGCGACGGAGGCCTATGGCAAATGGGCGGGGAAACAGATCCATGGCAAGCGCAGCGCACTGTTTTTGACTGCACTACTGGGAATCATCATCTTTATCGATGATTATTTCAATTGCCTGACGGTGGGGACGGTCATGCGCCCAATTACAGACCGCTTCAAGGTTTCGCGGGCGAAACTTGCTTACATCATTGACGCGACGGCGGCGCCTGTCTGCATCCTCGCGCCGGTGTCGAGCTGGGCGGCGGCGGTTGGCTCGTCGTTGCCGGAAGGTACGACAATTGACGGTTTTGCGCTGTTCCTGCGAACGATTCCCGTGAACCTTTATGCGATTTTGACGATGCTCTTCATGCTGTTCATCGCCTGGACGGGACGCGACTTCGCAACGATGGGTGAGGTTGTCCGTCGCAACAACAAAGAGTTTATCGTGTCCAAGGAATATGCCGACGAGCTGGAAAAACGTGAGGTTGAAAAGATCGGAAACGGATCGGTACTTGATTTGATGCTTCCTATTATAGTTTTGATTGTCTCCTGTGTTTTCGGAATGCTCTATACGGGCGGCATTATGGAGGGAAAATCGATTGCGGACGCTTTTGCAGATTGCGATTCATCCAAGGCTCTCGTGCTTGGTTCGTTCATTTCCTTCATGTTTGTCGCACTCCTGTATCTGCTGCGTAAAGTGCTTCGTTTCGACCAGTTTTGCGAATGTTTTGTGCTCGGCTTCAAAGCGATGGTTCCTGCGGTGTTCATTCTCTGCCTTGCTTGGACCATGTCGGGCATCGTAAGTGACAAATACCTGAATCTCGGCGGTTACGTTGGGCAGCTTGTGCAGATGAATTCTTCGGTGGGCTTGTTCTTGCCTGCGATTTTCTTTGTTGTCGCCGGATTCTTGGCATTTTCTACAGGAACCTCTTGGGGCACTTTCGGTATTTTGATTCCGATTGCAGTGGCCGTTGTCGGGTTGGAGCAGTATGAGATGCTGGTACTTATGGTGGCGGCGGTGCTGTCAGGAGCGGTGGCGGGCGACCACGCTTCGCCAATCTCGGATACGACGATTCTTGCGTCGGCGGGGGCGCAGTGCAATCATATTGACCATGTCAGCACGCAGATTCCGTATGTGCTTCTCGTATGCGTATGCAGTTTTGTCGGCTATGTCGTTGACGGTTTCACGAAAAACGGTTACGCTGGCCTTGCGGTGGGGGGCGCGCTGCTGGCAGTTTTCTGTCTCGTGATTCGCACGAAATGTGAACCGGTCGAAGTGGAAGAGCAATAAAAGTATCTGCAGTATGAAGCCTTGGCGTGGAACTACGTGTTGGTTGCGGGTGTATTGCAAAACGGCGGTGGTTTGAGTATAATTAGCCATGTGATGCTTCAGCGAAGAAAAGGGCCAAATTCGCAGAGCATTTGCGCAGAGGGAAAAATAAATAGTGGAGGGAAGAGTATGAAAATGAAAAAAATGTTTGCAGTGCTGATGATGGCCGTCATTGCCTGCGGCCTTTTGGTTGGCTGCGGCGGCGGACAAAAGCCGGCGGAGAAAAAAGAGGCGACAAAGCCGATTGTCTTGGGGCTTGACGACAACTTTCCGCCGATGGGGTTTGTGGACGAAAACAACAAGATTGTCGGTTTCGACATCGATCTCGCAACAGAGGCTGCAAAGCGTTTGAACACGAAGGTTGATTTTAAGCCTATCGATTGGGCGAGTAAAGAGGCGGAGCTGAAGAGCGGCCGCATTGACATGCTCTGGAACGGCCTCGATATCACCGAGAAGCGCAAAGAGAATATCCTGTTCAGCGATCCATACATGAACAACCGGTTTATCATCTTCCGTGCGGCGGGAAAGAATGAGGACATCAAAGACGAAGCGTCGTTGAAGGGCAAGATTGTTGCCACGCAGAGCGGCGGTGGTACCATCGAGGACTATCTGGACGGCAAGACGGACCTGACGGGAACATTCAAGGAATACAAGAAGTATCAGGATTATCTGTCGGCGTTCATGGATTTGGAGAACGGGCGCATTGATGCGGTAGTCTGTGACGAGATCATCGGCCGTTACTACATCAGCAAACATCCGGGCAAACTCGAGGCGGTAGACTCGACCGTCGGCCCGTCAGCGCAGTTTGGCGTCGGTTTCCGCAAGGATGACAAAGAGCTTCGCGACAAGGTACAGAAAGCTCTTGACGAGATGCGCAAGGACGGCACGATGGCGAAGATCTCGCAGAAGTGGTTCGCTGCGGATATTACGAAGATTGACAAAAAGTAAGGATTTGCAGAAAAAAGGACTGTCGCATATCCCCAAGGATAAGGCGGCAGTCCTTTTCCATATTTATGGAACGTGTCTTTTTTATGACAAGCGCAGGAGGCAATATGAAGGAATCAGAGCTCGTACGGCAAATACATATGGCAGGAGGACGCATCGCTGTCGTTGGAGGTTGGGTGCGAGATTCTTTGCGTGGTGTGGAGCCGAAAGACAAAGATTATGTCATATCCGGAGTGGGGGAGGATGAATTTATATCGCTTTTTCCTGAGGCGCAAAAAGTTGGCCGTTCATTTCCTGTATTTTTGCTTCGTGTTAATGGGGAGGCCTCCGAGATTGCGTTTGCTCGAACGGAGCGAAAGACCGGAAAGGGGTACCGGGGTTTTTGTGTTCAGTCAAACATTGATGTTACTATAGAAGATGATCTTTCACGCAGAGATACGACAATCAACGCGATGGCATTGGAGCTTTTCGAGGATGGAGCCACGCCGCAATTGATCGATCTTTTTAGCGGGGAAGCAGATGTTGAACGTGGTATTATTCGTGCCGTTTCAAGCTGTTTCACTGAAGATCCGGTGCGGGCGCTCAGAGCGGCGCGGCAGGCGGCGGAATTTGGTTATGATATTGAGCCCAACACTATCCGGTATATGCATTTGTGCAGGGAAGAACTGGAAGGCGAGCCACAGGAGCGGATTTTTGCGGAGCTGTCTCGTGCACTTGCCGCGCCTCGACCGTCTGTTTTTTTCCGTTCTCTTTTGTCAGCGGATTTGCTGGATTTGATATTTCCGGAAATTTTCGCATTGATAGGCAAAACGCAGCCGAAGGCTTTTCATCCGGAAGGGGACGCTTTCGAACATACGATGGCAACGGTGGATGCGGTAGCGAGCCGGACAGAGAATCTTGTCGTGCGTTTCGCTGCTCTTGTGCATGACATCGGAAAAGGTGTGACGCCAGAGGATCTTTTGCCTCATCATTATGGGCATGAGGTGAAAGGGCTTGCAGTGTTGGAGAAATGGGATTCCCGTATGGGATTTCCAAAGCTTTGGAGGCGCGTTGCGGATTTTGTCATCGCGGAGCATATGCGAGCCCCGCGTCTCAAAAAAGCGGGAAAAATCGTCGATTTTCTTATAAGTCTGTCCAAATTGCCTGTACCTGCAAGAGATGTGTTGCAAATCTTCCTTGTGGATCATGGAGATTTGCCGTATTACTTGGAGCAGTACGAAGCCCTTATTGGCAAGATGCTTTCTGTCAATGGTAGCGATGCCCCTGAAAATCTCCAAGGGCAGGAGATTGGCGCATGGATACGCGCACAACGGACACGATGCTTGCAGGAGGCGAGAAAGGATTGGAGTGATTAGGGCATATGAGCATAGGAACGTGACCTTCATCTTTACATTTTTTTACGGGGAATTTATAATAGAAATCGGCAAACATAATTTTAAAATTAAAGGAGACACGATTCATGGAAAAAACATTGGTATTGGTAAAACCTGATGCTTTCAAGGGGCGTCATACGGGCGACATCATCAAGATTTACGAGGATGCGGGCCTTCGCCTTCTCGCGGTACGGATGATGAAGATGACGAAGGAAGTTGCAGCGAAGCACTATGAGGAGCATATTGGCCGTCCGTACTATGCGGAGCTGGAAAGCTTCATGACTTCCGGCCCGATTGTGGCGATGGTACTCGCAGGAGATAATGCTATCGCGAAGGTGCGTGAAATCAACGGAAAGACCGATCCGAAGGAAGCAGCGGAAGGAACGATTCGCAAGCTTTACGCGGCAAGCAAAGGCGAGAACGCCGTTCACGCTTCGGACAGTCCGGAGAGCGCGGCACGGGAAATTCATATTTTCTTCAACGAGTCGGAGATTTTTGACTGAGTTTTTGGATATGAAAATTTTTTAGACGAGGTGAAAGAGCATGGGCGTTTACACGAAAACAGGGGACAAGGGACAGACGAGCCTCTATACGGGGCAACGCGTGGACAAGGATTCGCTTCGCGTCGAGACCTATGGCATCATTGACGAGATGAACTCCGCACTGGGCATGGCGCGTGCTTTTTGCGAAAACAAAGAAGTCAGGCAACTGATTCTCGCGCTGCAAAGAGACATCCCGAACTTCATGGCCGATCTTGCCAGCGTCGGCGCTCGTCCGATGATCAATGAATATCATATCAAGGATATGGAAAATGAAATGGATCGCATTGAGAATGAGGTCGGCGCGCTCGGCTGTTTTCTGATTCCGGGCAACACCAAGGGCGGCGCGATGCTAGACCTTGCGCGGACAATTGCGCGGCGCGCTGAGCGTCAGATGCTCCGCCTTGCCAAGGAAGAGGAAGTCGCCGAGGTTGACCGTCTCTATATCAACCGTCTTTCGGACTATTGCTTCATGCTCATGCGTCTGGAGGAAAAAGACGTTCCACCGGTGGAATAAGTTCGTTTTTGAAAGACCGCTTCCGTTTTTTTACGGGAGTGGTTTTCTTTTTGCAATAATTATCATGTGACAAGGGAAAATCCTTGACAGGAATTGCTTTATCCGTTATACTGTCCATCGTCAATGAATTTGGCGTGGGTGAAAGATATGCTGGAAGAATTCTTGCGCCGGTCCTCGTTGTTTGACTTGTATGGCGCGCTTTTGACGGAGAAGCAGCAGCGGTGTCTTTCCATGAGTTTGTATGATGATTATTCTCTGTCGGAAATCGGTGAGACGCTGGGCATCTCGCGACAGGCAGTTCACGATATGCTGCGCCGTTCCGAACAGATCATGGAAGATTATGAAGCCTGTTTGGGATTGCTTGCGCGCCGCGATGTCGAGCGTGAGACGCTGGCAAGGGTATATCACGGTTTGCAAGCGTTGCACACAGATGATGAAGCGGCAAAAAATGAGCTTTTGCGATTGCTTGTCCCGCTTGCGGGGCTGGAGGATATGAGATGATTTTTGAAGGATTGGCCGACCGTTTGCAGGAGACCTTTAAAAAACTCCGCAGCCACGGGAAGTTGACAGAGGAAGACGTCAGCGAAGCTATGCGTGACGTCCGCATGGCTCTTCTCGAGGCGGATGTCAATTTCAAGGTCGTCAAGGATTTTGTGAAGCGCGTGAAAGAACGCGCTGTCGGACAGGACGTTCTGGATACACTGACGCCCGCGCAGGCCGTGATTGGCATCGTCAATGAGGAATTGACGGCGTTGATGGGCGGAGAACAAAGCAAAATCAATATTTCATCGCAGCCGCCGACGATTGTCATGATGGTCGGTCTGCAAGGTTCGGGAAAAACGACGACGGCGGGCAAGTTGGCGCGCCTATTGAAAAAGCAGGGCAAGCATCCGCTTCTGGTAGCGGACGATATTTATCGTCCGGCGGCGGTGAAGCAGCTCCAAGTGCTTGGCGAGCAGCTTGGCATTCCCGTATTTTCGATGGAACCTGGCACGGACGCGGTGACGATTGCGAAAAACGCGTTGCCCTATGCAGCGGCCCATGCGCTTGACGTAGTGCTGATAGATACCGCGGGACGGCTTCATATCAACGAGGAATTGATGCAGGAGCTTCGCTCGGTCAAAGCGGAGGTTTCTCCGCATGAGATTTTGCTTGTGGTCGATGCGATGACGGGCCAGGACGCGGTAAACGTCGCTGAAAGCTTTCACAAGGAACTTGGCGTGGACGGCGTGGCGCTGACGAAGATGGATGGCGATGCGCGCGGCGGCGCGGCGCTTTCGGTCAAAGCGGTTACAGGTTGTCCAATCAAGTTTGTTGGTATGGGCGAGAAACTCGATGCCCTCGAACCGTTCTATCCCGACCGGATGGCTTCGCGTATTCTCGGCATGGGCGATGTGCTCTCGCTGATAGAAAAAGCGCAGAGTGTCTATAACGCCGAGGAAGCCAAGAAGATTGAGAAAAAACTTCGCAAGAACGAGTTTACGCTGGATGATTTTCTCGACCAGCTTCAGCAAATCCGAAAGATGGGTTCTTTCGGGGATATTCTGGGCATGCTTCCGGGCATGGGAAATGTAAAGAAGCAACTGGAAGGAGTCGATGTCGATCTCAATGGAAAAGAGATCAAGCATGTCGAGGCCATCATCCGGTCGATGACCCCTGCGGAACGCGCCGATATTTCAATCGTCAACGGCAGCCGTCGCAAACGGATCGCGATGGGAAGCGGGACGCGTGTGCAGGACGTCAACAAGGTTTTGAAACAATTTGCCGAAATGCGGAAAATGATGAAGAAGATGAAAAAGCTGCAGGGGAAGGGACTTTCAAGGTTCCGCCTGCCGTTCCTCCCATGACAATTGTCTGGGAGCGTCGTTTCTCTGCTTTCCTGATAGAATATCGGAGCAATTGCTTCGCTGTGCAAGGAGGTGAATGCAAATGGCAGTCAAGATTCGTTTGAACCGTATGGGGGCTAAGAAGCATCCGTTTTATCGCATCGTCGTTGCTGATTCTCGTGCGCCGCGAGATGGCCGTTTTATTGAAATCGTCGGCAATTACGATTCCACGAAAGAGCCGGCAGTGGTCAATGTGGATGAGGAGAAGGTGCTCGGCTGGCTCCAGAAGGGCGCACAGCCCACGGATACGGTGCGCTCGTTGCTTAGCCATAAGGGAATCATGGCAAAGTTCGACGCTTTGAAGCATGCGAAAAAGCAGGAGAAGTAAGTGAGTTCTCTGCGAAGTCGTCTTTTCCCTGAGAAAGAGGAATTAACATGAAAGAAATCGTTGAAATTATTGCCAGAGCACTTGTGGATCATCCGGAATCGGTTGTCGTCGAAGAAAAAGACGAGGATCGTATGACCGTATTTGAGCTGCATGTTGCGCAGGAAGATATGGGGAAGGTCATCGGCAAGCAGGGGCGTATCGCAAAAGCGATGCGGACAGTTGTTAAGGCCGCGGCCACCCGTGAGAACCAAAGGGTTACTGTGGAGATTATCTGAACGATGTGCGGCAATACGCCTTTTATAGGCGATTGCCGCTGTTTTTGTCGGGAATCCCGACGGGAAAGGAGACGAAATGGACAGCATTAGCTTGAAAATGCCGGTCACGATCAAGGCAAAGCTGACGGAAAAACTCAGGAAACGCATCAGCGACGATTTGTCACAAAAGCTGAATCAGGTGACGATGGAGCTTCAGCAGATTGATCTTGAGGAAAAGCGGGTCATACAGGAACAAGCACAAGGCAATCTGCAGGCGCTTCAGGCAATTCGCCAGCATTTCGGCATGGAGCGGCAGCAGCGGGAAGCTTTCAAGGCAGAAACGGAGCAAAAGCTTGCCGATATTGGAAAACTTGCTCTGGGCGCAGAAATCTTGCAAGGACAGCTGGAACGTCAGGTGGAAGTGAAAGTCGGGGATGATTTTCATGCCATGATGAATGTTGAGGTTTTGATCGAAGATGGAAAAGTCATCGCCATCCGAAGCTGATCGACGCATAGTCATAGGAAAAATCGGCGCGCCACACGGTGTGAAAGGCGAAATGAAGATTATTCCCATGACTGATTTTCCTAAACGTTTTGATGGAATGACACATTGTTACGTCGACGGCAAGCCCGTAAAGATCAAGAGCGTCCGATATCAAAGGAAACATGTGCTGATGGTTTTTGACGGTATTGAAACGCGCGAGGCGGCTGCGACCTTGACAGGCGTTTTGGTTTCCGTGGACCGTTCAGAGGCGATGCCGCTCAAAGACGGCGAGTACTATATTTCGGATATTATCGGACTTTCCGTGGAAGAAATGGACGGAACTGTGCTCGGTACCGTTACGGACGTAATCAGGACAGGAAGCAACGATGTTTATGTCGTATCGCTTCCGGGACGATCGGAGGATGTACTGGTCCCCGCATTAAAAAAAGTGGTCAAGGAACTCTCAATCGGAGATGGGCGTATGGTGGTTTTGATGCCGGAAGTGGCCGAATGATGCGTATTGATTTTGTGTCGTTGTTTCCGTCTATGTTTCTCGGCCCCTTTGACGATAGTATCCTTCGTCGTGCCAGGGACAACGGCATTCTCGATATTCATATTTTGAATCCGCGCGATTTTGCGTTTGACAGGCATAAACATGTTGATGATTCACCTTTCGGCGGCGGAAGCGGCATGGTGTTGAAACCTGAGCCGATTTTCCGGGCGATGCATTTTTTGCTTGGAACGACACATTTCGAGCGACGGCGTGTGTTGCTGATGAGTCCGGACGGTGAAGTTTTTACTCAAAACAAGGCGAAAGAATTGTCCGCTTATGATCAGCTTATTTTTCTTTGCGGCCATTATGAAGGCTTTGATGCGAGGATTACGGAACTGGCGGATGAAGTGCTGTCCATTGGAGATTATGTGTTGACTGGCGGAGAACTTCCAGCGATGGTCATGGTTGACGCGGTCGCGAGGATGTTGCCCGGAGTATTGGGATCTGAGGAGTCCGCACCAACGGATTCGTTCTATCACGGTTTGCTCGAATATCCGCAATATACGCGTCCTCGCGATTATCATGGGAAAGTTGTGCCGGAAGTGTTGTTTTCCGGTGACCATGCCAAAATTGCTTCCTGGCGAAGACAAGAGTCGCTCCGGCTTACATTTGAGCGACGTCCCGATTTGCTAGAAAAAGCTGAGCTTAGCCAAGAGGACCGAGATTTTTTGATAAAATTGGAACAGGCGCGAAAAGACGACCAATGAATTGGCCGTCTTTTTTGACATTGGTTTTCTACCACGGTATAATAACAAATGATTGTGCAGAAAATTTAGTTTCTCAGACAATTTCATGCCGAGGTGAGACGAGATGATAAAGAAAATTTCCTTGATGCCGTTAGTATTGCTCATGATAATTCTGTTTTGCCAGACGGCATTTGCTGCTCCGAGGCTGCTTCAAGAAGGCTCCCGTGGAGAGGCTGTACAGGAATTGCAAAAGGCTTTGATTGAGCTTGAATATATGGAGGGAAAGCCAAACGGCGTTTTTGACAAAAAGACAACGGAAGCGGTGCGCAGGTTTCAACGCGACAGAGATCTTGAGGTGGATGGCATTTGTGGACCGAAGACGCAGGCGGAGCTGAAGAAAAAAGATTTGAAGAAAGCGCCGGAGGCGGCGAAGGAGACGGAAAAACGGGAAAAGGCGAGACGTGATTCGGAGAAAAAGAAAGCGGAGCATGACAAGGAATTACATGACAAGGCCATGCGAGAAGGAAAAGTCGTCTATGTGTCCGCAACGGCTTACAGTGCTTATGATCCAGGATGCGGTCATTATACCGCCAGCGGAACACCGCTGCGCCGAGGAGTTATCGCTGTCGATCCTTCATTCATTCCTCTTGGAACGCGTGTTTATATCCCTGGCTACGGCGAGGCGGTGGCCGAGGACACAGGAGGAGCGATTGTCGGGAATATCATCGACATCGCTTTTGACACCCACGAAGAAGCGCTCGAATTCGGACGGCAAGATTTGGAAATCTATATTCTCGAATATCCGTGGTAAAAAAAGATTGACATGATTTTCTGTATATGGTAATATACGTGATTGCAGAAAGTGAAGCATAGTATTTCCTGCCATCCGAAAAATGATCGCGTGGGTCAATGGAATATGAATGATAACGGGCAGAAACGGAATAAGGAATAGTTCACGGCAAGGTTTTGAACGAGAAAAAAGCCTTGTCTTTTCGTGTTTTTAGTTTCCTGTTCCGTTTTTTGCGCGCTTCTCTTTTGCGCCCTGTACCTCAAATTTGGCAAAGGAGTGAAGGATTTCATGTTTAATCCTGTGCCGGTAGGCAAAAGAACCAGATATAGCTATGCCAAGATTAAAGAAGTCATGGAGATGCCGCATCTTCTTGATATTCAGCGAAATTCTTACAAATGGTTCATGCAGGAGGGAATGCGCGAGATTTTCCGTGACATTTCCCCAATCCAGGATTTCACGGAAAATCTTGTGCTTTCCTTTGAAGATTTTTCCCTCGGAACTCCAAAGTATGAATTGGATGAGTGCAAAGAGCGCGACGTGACTTACGCCGCGCCGCTTCGTGTTGTTGTTCGACTTGCAAACAAGGAAACCGGCGAAATCAAGGAGCAGGAAGTTTTTATGGGCGATTTCCCGCTCATGACGGATACCGGTACGTTTATCATCAATGGCGCCGAGCGCGTCATTGTCAGCCAGTTAGTCCGTTCGCCGGGTGCTTATTATAATGAAACGATGGATCCGTCCGGGAAAAAACTGTACGCTGCAACGGTCATTCCGAACCGTGGAGCATGGATTGAATTGGAAACGGATGTCAACGATGTCTTGTCGGTGCGCATTGACCGTACGCGCAAATTGCCCGTCACGGTGCTTGTTCGTGCTCTCGGTTATTCGACTGATGAAGAAATCCTTGAGCTTTTCGATAATCATCCGTTAATCAAGTCCACGCTTGAGCGCGAGATGGACCATGAAAAGGACAAAGATAAAAAGCCGACAAAAGAGGACGCGCTGAAGGAAATCTATCGTAGGCTCCGTCCGGGAGAATTGGCGACTGCCGATAACGCACAGCAGCTCTTGAAAGCATTGTTTTTTGACCCGAAACGGTACGATTTAGCTACGGTCGGGCGTTACAAACTGACGAAAAAACTGGGGTGGAAGCGCCGGGTGCTCGGTCATGTCCTGGTAGAGCCGTTGGTCGATCATGAGACTGGAGAAATTGTTATTCCTGCAGATGTCGTTGTTGACGAATCTATGCTGGATGCGATTGATGCGGAACGCGAAACGGCAATTTTCGGGGAAGACGGGGAGATTGCGCTTTATGTCAAGAGCGGCTTGGAGGACAGGCCGCGTATGAAGATGCTTTGCTCGCCGACGTTGGAATACCACTATCGGACGATTACGCGCGGCGATATCATGGCTTCCATCAATTATCTTTTGAATCTTGTGGACGGCGTTGGGACGACAGATGATATAGACCATTTGGGCAATCGTCGTGTCCGTTCCGTCGGAGAACTCTTGCAAAATCAATTCCGGATTGGCTTGTCCCGCATGGAACGTGTTGTACGAGAACGCATGACGATCCAGGATGTGGACGTGATTACGCCGCAGGCCTTGATCAATATCCGTCCAGTAGTCGCTGCAATCAAGGAGTTTTTTGGCTCTTCACAGCTTTCGCAGTTCATGGATCAGCACAATCCTCTGTCCGAACTTACACATAAACGCCGCCTTTCGGCGCTTGGACCGGGAGGCCTTTCGCGTGAGCGCGCAGGTTTCGAGGTGCGCGACGTTCACAATTCCCATTATGGACGTATGTGCCCGATTGAGACGCCAGAAGGTCCGAACATCGGCTTGATTGGTTCGTTGTCCAATTACGCGCGTATCAATCAGTTCGGCTTCATGGAGACGCCGTACCGGAAAGTGGACAAAGTCAAGAAGTGCGTAACGGAAGACGTGCGCTATCTGACGGCAGATGAGGAAGACAATATTACCATCGCGCAGGCAAACGAGCCGCTGGATAAAAACAATTGGTTCAAGAATGAACGTGTAACGGCGCGCCATCATGAAGAAACAGTCCTGGCACGGCGCGATCGCGTAGACTATATGGACGTTTCGCCGAAACAGGTCGTTTCTATCGCAACGGCGATGATCCCGTTCCTTGAAAATGACGATGCAAACCGCGCCCTCATGGGAGCGAATATGCAGAGGCAGGCTGTGCCGCTGTTGAAAACTCAGGCGCCGCTCATCGGTACGGGAATGGAATACAAAGCGGCTTGCGATTCCGGCGTTATGGTTTTGGCGCATCGTTCGGGAAAAGTCGAATATGTTTCTGCGGATAGGATTGATATCCGTGCGGATAATGGCGAGCTTGACAGTTACAAACTTCAGAAATATTTGCGCTCCAATCAAGGAACCTGTATCAATCAGGTTCCAATCGTATATGAAGGCGATACTGTAGTCGAAAAGCAGCCGATTGCCGATGGGCCGGCAACGGATCATGGCGAGCTGGCGCTGGGATATAATATCATCGTCGCTTATATGCCTTGGGAAGGCTATAACTATGAGGACGCGGTACTTTTAAGCGAGAATCTCGTAAAACGCGACCTTTATACTTCCATTCATATTGAAGAGTATGAGTGCGACGCTCGCGATACGAAACTGGGGCCGGAAGAGATTACCCGCGATATTCCGAACGTGGCGGAGGATGCGCTTCGCGATTTGGACGAGGAAGGCATCATTCGTATCGGTGCGGAAGTTCGTCCCGGCGATATTCTCGTGGGCAAGGTTACGCCGAAAGGTGAAACGGAGCTTACGGCGGAAGAAAGATTGCTTCGGGCGATTTTTGGCGAAAAAGCGCGTGAAGTCCGCGATACTTCTCTCCGAGTACCTCACGGCGAAGCCGGAAAAATCGTTGACGTCAAGGTGTTCAGCCGCGAGAACAACGACGAGCTCTCGCCGGGAATCAATCGCCTTGTGCGTGTATATATCGCGCAAAAACGAAAGATTTCTGTAGGAGACAAGATGTCCGGTCGTCACGGTAATAAGGGCGTTGTGTCGCGTATCATGAGGCAGGAGGATATGCCGTTTTTACCGGACGGTACTCCAGTTGATATTGTCTTGAATCCTCTAGGCGTTCCTTCTCGAATGAACATCGGGCAGATCCTTGAGACGCATCTTGGCATGGCTGTTCGTGAGCTTGGAAAGCAGATTCGTGAGGGAGATCCGACAGTCGAAGAAAGACTTCGTGCCATCGGTTATGATTTTGACAAGTATGGCATGCCGAAACCCGATGTTGCGGGAATTCATATTGCAACGCCGGTCTTTGACGGTGCGAAGGAGTCAGAGGTTTTTGACACGATTCGTGCCGCAGGGCTCAGCGAGGATGGAAAGACCGTATTGTATGACGGGCGTACGGGAGAACCTTTTGAAAATCGCGTAACAGTTGGTTGCGTTTATATGCTGAAGCTTCATCATCTTGTTGATGACAAGATTCACGCACGTTCTACAGGACCGTATTCACTCGTTACGCAGCAGCCGCTTGGCGGCAAGGCGCAGTTTGGCGGACAGCGTTTCGGCGAAATGGAAGTCTGGGCGTTGGAGGCTTACGGTGCTGCATATACGTTGCAGGAAATCTTGACGGTCAAGTCCGATGATGTTGTCGGGCGCGTCAAGACTTACGAAGCGGTTGTCAAAGGTGAAAACATCCCCGAGCCGGGCGTTCCGGAATCCTTTAAGGTACTCATCAAAGAATTGCAGAGTATCGGCCTTGATATTAAGGTGCTTTCTGAAGATGCTCAGGAAATTGTCATTCAGGACGACGAGGAGGACATTAATGAAACGGCGCGTGAGTTGGAAATCGACGTCAGCGGCGTAGATCCAACCCAAGGGCGTACGCCGGATACGGGAGCGCAGGCGGACGGAGCGTATGATGAAAACGACGTTGCTGACGAGTCCCCGTTGGACAGCGATAATATTATTGCCGACTTGGGCGACAGCGAGATGCAAGATGAAGGCTCGGACGATTTTTCAGGTGATAGTGCGGATGAATAAGAAGGGAGTGCAGCCCCTTGTTGGATGTAAACAATTTTGATTCCATGCGGATTGGCCTTGCGTCGCCGGAAAAGATCCGTGAGTGGTCATACGGCGAAGTAAAGAAACCGGAAACCATCAATTATCGGACATTAAAGCCGGAGCGCGACGGGCTTTTCTGTGAGCGTATCTTTGGGCCGACCCGCGACTGGGAGTGCCATTGTGGAAAGTATAAGCGGATTCGCTACAAGGGAATTATCTGCGATCGTTGCGG
>CAMVIO010000002.1 GCA_947167555.1 uncultured Selenomonadales bacterium | reverse complement strand
TTGATTGCCGTGACGAAGAATCACGGCGTCGAAGCGATGCGAGAAGCTATTGACGCGGGCGCGGCGATTATCGGAGAGAACCGCGTGCAGGAGGCCGCGCAAAAAAAAGAGACGCTGGAACGAAACGTCTCCTGGCATCTGATCGGACATTTGCAGACGAACAAGGCGAAGCAGGCGGTGCGGCTGTTTGACTTGATCCATTCCGTGGACAGCGAGCATCTTTTGGACGCGGTACAGGAAGCCGCGCAGAAAATCCATAAGGTGCAGGACATCCTGATCCAGGTCAATCTGGCAAAGGAAGACAGCAAGTTTGGCATTTACAAGGAAGATTTGCCGATCCTCGTGCAAAAGGCGGACATGATGAAAAACGTGCATTTGATGGGACTGATGTGCATCGCGCCGAATTATGAGGACGTGGAGGAATGCCGTCCGCTGTTCCGCGAGATGCGGGAGATTTTCGACCGGCTCAAGGACTTCCCGCTCTTTTCTTCTGAAATGAAATATCTTTCGATGGGCATGACCCACGATTATCAAATCGCCGTTGAGGAAGGGGCAAACCTCGTGCGCGTCGGTACGGCGATTTTCGGCGCGAGGCAGTACAAGTAAATGCGAATGCGAAAGAAAGGCTTGGCGACGGCGGTGCTGGCTGCGAGCGCGGCGGGGGCGGCTGGCTTCAGCTGGCTGGCGTCCTCTACGGGAGGCTTCCTGCCGGGGCTTTTGGCGCACGGTTGCCTTGCGGCGACCATCGGCGGATTGGCGGATTGGTTCGCTGTGACGGCGATATTCCGGAAACCGTTGGGAATCTCATATCGGACCGAAATCCTTCGTCGCAATCGTCCACGCATCATGCATGCGCTGGCTGAGTTTGCCGGAAGCGATCTCTTGAGTCGTGAGCACGTGATGGAGAGCCTTTCAAAGCGGGATTTTTCGGATATGCTGGCGAGGTATCTGACGGAACGGGGCGGTCGCGAACGGCTTTATGCGCTGGCGGACGCAGTGTTCACGCGCGGTATGGAAACGCTGGATATGCGAGGCGTCGCGGAGGTGCTGGAGCCTTCGGTGCGTCGCGTATTTTCGGATATGCGGCTGGACAGGATGGCAGGCGACGCGCTGGATTCGGCATTATCGCGCGAGACCAGGAATCGTGTGTTGTGTGCGCTGGCCCCGATTGCGCGGAAGGTCTGGCGCGATGAGGAATTGCAGGATATGCTGCTCTCCTCCATCGGAAATATCCGGGAAGCCTATGTGGGCGACCAGACGATGCGCGCTTCACTGTTCGATATGGAGGAGCTTTCGGACGAACGGCTTCTCGGGCGGTTGAACGATTATGTGGAGTCTTGGACGGCAGAATTGGAATCCGGCGAAGGTGAGCTTTATGCGCGATTTTCCGGCTGGCTGGACAATTTTCTGCGGGACGGGCAGCAGCGGGAGCGCATTTTGTCGGCGGTGCGTCGCTGGCAGATCGGTCAGGTGGAGAACGCGGATATTGCGGGCAGGCTGACGCGGGGTCTGGAGCTTTTGCGGGACAATTGCCTGCTCGATTGGCGCCAGAAATTGCGCGGATATTTGGAGCATCGTATCGAGGCCTTTTTGTCGGACGCGGAGGCAAGGGCGAGTTTCAACGCTTGGGTGCTTCGGTGGTTTGACGGCTTGCTTGCCGCGCATCATGCGGAGTTGCCGCAGATGATGGAACGACAGCTTGCGAGAATGAGCGACGACGAAATGGTGGAATTGGTGGAAACGCGCGTCGAGGACGAATTGCAGATGATTCGCATCAACGGGGCGGTGGTCGGCTCGATGGTGGGAATGCTTCTTTATCTTTTGACGATGGCGGCGGAAAGGATGTGGTCCTGATGCCGTGGTCGAATTGGAACAAAGCGGACAAGACGCTGCTTTTCGCTGCGGTGGTGTTTGCCTTTACGCTGTGCCTGTATCTGTCGTTTCCGGGAAGCGTTTTCGCGCGTGGCGCGCTTTTTTGTGCGGAGGCGGCGCTGGTCGGCGGCGTGGCGGACTGGTTCGCGGTGACGGCGCTTTTTGAGAAGCCGCTGGGATTCCCATGGCATACGGCACTGTTGCCGAGACGTCGGGCGGAATTCATGGAGGCGGCGGCAAAGCTGGTGCGGCGCGAGTTCTTTTCGAGACGGGAATTGTTCGGACTGGCGGAGCAGTACGATTGGAAAGGACTGTTTCTTCGCTGGCTGGAGGGCGGCGCGATACGGAGTGGGCTTTGCACATCTGTGCGGGGCATGATCGGCGACGCGGCGAAAAATGTCGATGCCGCGGAGCGGTCTCGGGATCTGGCGGCGCGGATACGTCACGCGGTTCTTTCCGTTCCGTTGGAGAGTGTGTTGGACGGTCTTGCGTCATGGCTTCGCGACGGCGGAAACGACAATCGGCTTTTCGGGGCGGCAATCGCGTATTTCCGTGATTTGGCGGAACGCCCCGAAACGAAGGAAAGGCTGGCGGAGCTTTTTGCGCGCATTCGGGAGGAAAAGCTCGAGGGCGCGGGATTGTTGATGAACCTACTAGCCGGCTTTGCGTCGGCGATGAACGTGATCAATTTTGACGACCTGGCGGAATGCGCGCAGCAGGAAGCTATTCACGTCCTTGACGAAGCGGAGCAGGAGAACTCGGAGATCGGACGGCGTTTGCGTACGACATTTTATGACCGTTTGGCGGCGCTCGGACAGGATGCGGCGGCGCAGGAAGCTTTTTCGGCGTTTCGGGGCGAACTGTTGCGGGCGATTCCGTTGGACGACGTGATTGAAAAGGGAATTACGGGGCTTGTTGGTACGCTGCGAAACGACCTTCCGGCGACGACGGAGCCGGAGCTTCGCGCGACGACTGACGGACTGGTGGAAAGCGAGGTCTCGCGTTGGTTGTCGCTTTTCCGCACGGACGAAAGCATCGGGGCGAATCTGGACGCGCTGATTGAAGATGTGGTGCGCCGCAGCGCGTTGCAGGCGCAAATCATGAGCGCGGAGATCGTGCGGGAAGTGCTCGGCAATATGACCGACGAAAAGCTGAACGCTATCGTGTACGAAAAAGTTGAACCTGATCTGCTCTGGATTCGTATGAACGGCTCCGTCGTCGGCGCAATAGTGGGGTTGGTTTTGTTCCTGATGTCGACGGCGGCGAAAGGATTACTTTGACAGTGATACATATACGCGCTTGGCGTTTATCGTCAGGCGCTTTTTATTTGTGAAATAATTTATAATAGATTTGTTTGTTCGCATAAATAGAGTTTTTGATTGACAAAATTCACTTTTAGGAATAAACTAAAAACGACAACGGAATAGCGTGGGGACAGGTGTGAAAACCTATCAGGGAATCCGGTCAAGGAACTGACTTGCTATAGTTCCGCTAATCCGGAGCGGTCCCGCCGCTGTATGGGGAGCGATCATCAAACTGCCACTGGAGCGAGAGCTTTGGGAAGGCGATGAAGCGCGATGAACCTAAGCCAGAAGACCTGCCTGTCCTGCGATCGCCGTTAGCGTCCGAGAGCTTCGGGCGCTTGCACCTGCGAAAGACGGGGAGGGGATCTGGAGATTCACGGGCGAGCGTTTTGGCTCAGCATTTCCGGTTTTTTTATGCCGGAGTTTTCGAGCGGCCTGAAAACGAGCCCCACTGCATCAGCCAGTTAATCTGCCCGCCTTTCGCGGACAGATTTTTTATTTGGTTTTCTATTTTGCAAAGGAGGGTTCTGATGGAAGAAGCAAAGAAAGCTCCCGAGGGCGAGCTCGACCTGCAAGCAATCCTTAAGCAGGCGGAGAGCAAGACGGACTTCCCTGAAGTACCGTTGGACGAGTTTACGCCGCCGACGGACGAGGAATGGAAGGTGGCTTGCGAAGCGCTTTTGAAGGGAGCGCCGTTTGAGAAGGTCATGTTCACGAAGACTTACGAGGACATCACCTTTGAACCGATGTATACGCGTAAGCACACGGAGGACATACTGCCGAAGAATTCGTTCCCGGGCATGGGCGACTATCTGCGCGGCGCGAATGTCAGCGGGTATGTCAAGAAGCCTTGGGGCGTCGCCCAGTCCTGCGACGAGACGCTGCCGAAGGAGAACAACGAGCTGCTGAAGTTCGAGGTCGCGAAAGGCTCGACCGTTTACAATATCCGTCTCGACGCGGCGACGCTGCAGAACGTCGACGCGAAGGATGCGGAGAAGGTCGGCGACGACGGCACAAGCATCACGACGCTGGACGATATGCATGTGACGCTGGACGGTCTGAAGCTCAATGAGTATCCGCTTTACATTTACGGCGGCGCGTCGGCTGTGCCGATGCTCGCGATGGTTGCGGGAACGATGAAGGCGTCCGGCCAGAAGACGGCGGACCTCAAAGGCTTTATCGGCGCGAACCCGATCGGACAGCTCGTACGTAAGGGCAAGGGCATCGCTCCGCTGAAGCAGCTTTATGACGAGATGGCCGAGACGGCGAAATGGGCGTTGAAGAACGCTCCGGGTCTTCGCACGGTCATGGTCCGCGACGATGTGTTCAGCCGCGGCGGCGCCAACGACGTACAGGACACGGCTTATATCATCGCGATTGCGGTCGAGTATCTGCGTGCTTTGATGGAGCGCGGCCTGACGATCAAGGAAGCCGCGAGCCAGATCATGTTCGGCGTTTCCATGGGCGCGAACTTCTTCATGCAGATTGCGAAGCTGCGCGCGGCGCGTCCAATCTGGGCGAGCATCATCAAGGCCTTCGGCGGCGAGGAAGAGGACGGCGCGATGCATGTTCACGGGCGTCCGGCTCTGTTCTTCAAGACCGTCTTCGACCCGTATGTCAATATGCTCCGCAACACGACGGAAATCTTCTCCGGCGTTGTCGGCGGCATTGATTCCTATGAGAGCTCCGTCTTCGACGAGCCGATCCGCAAGGGCGACGTGTTCTCGCGTCGCATTGCGCGCAACATGCAGATCATGCTGCAGGACGAGTTCGGCCTGACGCAGCCGATCGATCCCTCCGGCGGTTCCTGGGCTGTCGAGTCTTTGACGAAGCAGATCAAGGAAAAGATCTGGGCGGAGTTCCAGAATATTGAGGCCAAGGGCGGCATCGTCAAGGCGCTGCTCGAAGGCTATCCGCAGGCGGAGATCGCGAAGACGCTGGAAGCGCGCTTCAAGGCGCTGGAGCTTCGCAAAGACCGCATCGTCGGCAGCAACATGTATCCGAACATGACGGAAGAGCTGCTCGATCGCCGCGAGGAGGATCATGCGGCGTTGAAGAAGCAGCGTGTGGCTGACATCGAGGCGTATCTGAAGGATATCGACGACAAGCACAAGGCGGAGACGCTGGACGCGCTGGCGAAGGCCGACGAGGGTGCTGTAGTCGACGCAGCGATCGCGGCGGCGCAGGCCGGTGCGACAATCGCCGAGATTCGCAAGGCGCTGAACAAAGGCGGCGATCCGGAGAGCGTAAAGGTCATCGAGCCGCATCGCTGGAGCGAGCGCTATGAAGACCTCCGCATGGCGACGGAGAAATACAAGAAGGAGCATAACGGCGACAACGTCAAGGTGTTCCTCGCGAATATGGGTCCGATTCCGCAGCACAAGGCGCGCGCCGATTTCTCGACGAGCTTCCTGCAGGTCGGTGAGTTCCAGGTGGAGCTGAACAACGGCTTCAAGACGACGGACGAGGCCGCAGAGGCCGCGAAGGCGTCCGGCGCCGACGTCGCCGTTATCTGCTCGACGGATAAGACCTATCCGGAGATTGTTCCCGATCTTGCGCCGAAGCTCAAGAAGGCGCTGCCGAACGCGACGATCTACCTCGCGGGCGCGGCTCCGAAAGACCTTGAGCAGACTTATAAAGATGCGGGCGTTGACGATTTCATTTCGGTCAAGGCGAACTGCTACCAGATCCTGCGGTTCCTGCAGAAGAAGAAAGGGATGATTGATTGATGGCGTTTCAGAATCCTGATTTCACGAAGCTTTCCCTCGACGCTGCGCCTGCCCGTGATGAAGCGGCATGGAAGAAGCAGCTTGAGGAGGAAGTGGGCAAGAAGTACGACGACATTGTGAACACGACGATGGAGCACGTCAAGGTTCGCTCGTTCTACACGCATGACGAGTATGACCACATGCATCATCTCGATTTTGCCAGCGGTATCCCGCCCTGCCTCCGCGGCCCGTACTCGACGATGTACGTGTTCCGTCCCTGGACGGTTCGCCAGTACGCGGGTTTCTCCACGGCTGAGGAATCCAACGCATTCTATCGCCGCAACCTGGCCGCCGGTCAGAAAGGTCTTTCCATCGCGTTCGACCTGCCGACCCATCGCGGCTACGACGCCGACAATCCGCGCGTCTTCGGCGACGTCGGCAAAGCGGGCGTTTCCGTTTGCTCGATGCTCGACATGAACATCCTGTTCAGCGGCATTCCGCTCGATCAGATGTCCGTCTCGATGACGATGAACGGCGCGGTGCTGCCGATCCTTTCGTTCTTCATCCAGTCCGGTATTGAGCAGGGCGTCGACAAGGCGATCATGGCCGGCACGATCCAGAACGACATCCTCAAAGAGTTCATGGTGCGCAACACCTACATCTATCCGCCGGATATGTCCATGCGCATCATCGGCGATATTTTCGAATACACCACGAACTACATGCCGAAGTTCAACAGCATCTCGATTTCCGGCTACCATATGCAGGAAGCGGGCGCTCCGGCGGACATCGAGCTTGGCTACACGCTGGCCGACGGTCTCGAGTACATCCGCACCGGTATCAAGGCCGGCCTGAAGGTTGACGCGTTTGCGAAGCGTCTGTCCTTCTTCTGGGCAATCGGCAAGAACTACTTCATGGAGATCGCGAAGATGCGCGCGGCTCGTGTGCTCTGGGCGAAGATCGTCAAGCAGATGGGCGGCACCAACGACAAGTCGATGGCGCTCCGTACCCACAGCCAGACCTCTGGCTGGTCCCTCACCGCGCAGGATCCGTTCAACAACGTGGCCCGCACGGCGATGGAAGCGATGGGCGCGGCTCTCGGCCATACCCAGTCGCTGCACACCAACGCTCTCGACGAAGCCATCGCGCTGCCGACGGACTTCTCGGCTCGTATTGCCCGCAATACGCAGCTTTATATCCAGGACGAGACCAGCGTCTGCAAGATCATCGATCCGTGGGGCGGCTCCTACTATGTCGAGGCCCTCACCAACGAGATCATTCGCCGCGCCTGGGCGCATATCCAGGAAGTCGAGGCTCTCGGCGGTATGGCGAAAGCTATCCCGACGGGCCTGCCGAAGATGCGTATCGAGGAAGCCGCGGCACGCCGTCAGGCACGTATCGACTCCAACAACGAGGCGATCATCGGCCTGAACAAGTATCGTCTGGACAAGGAAGATCCGCTGGAAATCCTCGCCATCGACAATACGGCCGTTCGCAACGCGCAGGTCGAACGCCTCGAGAAGCTGCGCCGCGAGCGCAACGAGGACGACGTCCGTGCCGCTCTCGAAGCTATCACGAAGGCTGCCGAGGACCGCAAGAACGGCAACCTGCTGGAGTGCGCCGTCGAGGCTGCGCGCGTGCGCTGCTCCCTCGGCGAGATTTCCGACGCTGTCGAGAAGGTTTCCGGCCGTTACCAAGCGGTTATCCATACGATTTCCGGCGTCTATTCCTCCGAGTTCACCGACAAGACCGCGCTGGACAAGGCGCGCGCTCTTGCCGATCAGTTTGAGAACATCACCGGTCGTCGTCCGCGTATCTTCGTCGCGAAGATGGGGCAGGACGGCCATGACCGCGGGCAGAAGGTTATCGCTTCTTCCTTCGCGGATATGGGCTGGACCGTCGACGTCGGGCCGCTGTTCCAGACGCCGGAAGAGACCGCGCAGGACGCGGTGGACAACGACGTCGATATGGTCGGCTTCAGCTCGCTGGCTGCCGGTCATAACACGCTGCTCCCCGAGCTGGTGCAGGAACTCAAGAAGCGCGGCCGCGAGGATATTCTCGTCGCCATCGGCGGCGTCATCCCGGTTCAGGACTATGACCACCTCTACGAGGGCGGCGCGGTTGCGATTTTCGCACCGGGCACGAACATCCCCGAGGCGGGCATTACGCTCCTGAACATCCTCATCAAGCGCGCGAAAGAAGAAGCTGCGGCGGAGGGCTGAGATTATGCCCGAGTATACGACCTCAAAACCGGAGTGGGCGCCCGAGGAAAACGACGATAAATTCGCGTGCGGCGTAATGAGCGGCATCGAAGGTATCACCGATACGACCATCGGCAACGTGAATCCCGCCATCAAAAGCGGGGCATTGAAGCCGAAGCGTCGGAGGGAACCCACGGTTGACGAATACGTGGATGGAATCGGGAACGGCGACAGGGTCATGCTCTCGCGGGCGATCACGCTGATCGAGAGCAACAACCCCTCGCATTTCCCGAGAGCCCAGCGCGTTCTCCAAGGATTGCTCCCGAAGACGGGAAAGGCACTCCGAATCGGTATCACCGGCGTTCCGGGCGCAGGCAAGAGCACGTTGATTGAAGCGTTCGGGAATATGCTCTGCGACATGGGGCACCACGTCGCGGTGCTCGCGGTCGATCCGACCAGCTCCGTCACGCGGGGCTCGATACTCGGCGACAAGACCCGTATGGGAACCCTGTCGAGAAGGCCGGAGGTATTCATCCGGCCTTCCCCGGCGGGGGGAATGCTCGGCGGCGTCGCGAGGAAGAGCCGCGAGACGATGCTGCTCTGCGAGGCGGCGGGCTATGATGTGATTCTCGTCGAGACGGTGGGCGTCGGCCAGTCCGAGACCACGGTGCGCTCGATGGTCGATTTCTTCATGCTCGTGGTGCTCACGGGCGCAGGCGACGATCTTCAGGGAATCAAGAAAGGCATCATGGAGCTTGCGGACGCCATCGTGGTCAACAAGGCGGACGGCGACAACTATGTCAAGGCCAAGGTCACGCGCGGCGAGTATGAGCGCATGATCGAATTCATCCGTCCGGCCACCGAAGGCTGGCAGACCCACGCTTATCTTGCTTCCGCGCTGAAAAAGACGGGGCTCAAGGAGCTTTGGGACATCATTCGCGCTTTCGAGAAGGTAACGCATGATTCCGGAGTGTTCCAGCGCCGTCGTGAGGAGCAGCTCCTCGATTGGGTGCACAGCATGGTCGACGAGCATCTGCACAACCTGTTCTTCGACGATCCCGTGATTCAGGGGCGTATGCCCGAGATCAAGGAAGCCGTCCTGAAGGGCGTCATTTCGCCGACGCAGGCAGTGGCAGAGCTGATCAATATGTTCGACATCGAACGGGCGGCCAAGCGCCACGTCGATCTGCTTCATCCGGAGACACAAAAATAATCAAAAACAGCGTCGCCAATGGCGGCGCTGTTTTTGAAAAGGAGGGGAGGTTTGTATGTACACGAAAAAAATCTACTTCGCGGGTGGGAGCTTCCATGAGCTTCAGGAGGTATTCTCCAGAGTGCAGGGCGTCGTGGACACGACGGCGGGATATATCAATGCCGAGGTCGAGGCACCGCAGTACGAGGATGTGATCCGAGGCCAAACCGGAGCGGCAATGGGCGTCGAGGTGAGCTTTGACCCGAAAAAAGTCGACCTCTCGATGCTGATGGACATCCTGTTCACTGTGATCAATCCGTATATCAAGGATCGACAGGGAAAATGCGAAGGGCCGATGTATCGGAGCGGCGTTTACTACGCTTCGGCAGAGGACGCGCCGATTGTGGATTACCATATGAACTTCATCCGCAACCGCAAAAAAGTCCCCGCCGCCACCAATGCGGCGCTGACTGTCAACGATCCGAACCACGATCCGAACGGCCCGAGACAGTGCTACGCGGAGGCCATGCGGCTGAAAAGCTTCCATCCGGCGGAGGAGGAACACCAGAATTACCTGAAACGCCATCCGGAGCTTTCCACACATATTGACTTCGCATTATTGGAGGAATTGGAGATTATCAAATAATAACAAATAAGCAAAAATCCCTTCACTTTGTCGAAAGACCGAGCGAAGGGATTCTTTATGTCTGCTTATTTCCCGCAATGGGGGCAGCTTGTACAGCTCGTGCAGCCGGATTCCGTGCCGCAGCAGTCGTGTTTGTCGTCGGCGAAATTGCGGTAGATGTGGCGTCCGGCGGCGATAAGCGCGACGACGAGAACAGCGCCTAAAATGTAAGTTGCCATGATTAGTTCACCTCAAAATCCCATCAGCCTGCCGCCCTGATAGACGAGCAGGGATACAACCCAAGCGATGGCGAACATGTAAGCGGCGGAGAAGCCCATCCATTTCCACGAGCCGGTTTCCTTCTTGATTGTGCCGAGGGCGGTGACGCAGGGCGTGTAGAGCTGGGAGAAGACCATGAACGCGACGGCGGACATGGTAGTAAACGTAGTCGCCATGCCGCTCTGCATCAGCGTCGCGGCGGTTTCCACCGCGTCCTCCGCCTCGGCGGAGATTTCGCCGACGCCGTAGAGGATGCCCATCGTGGAAACAACGGATTCCTTTGCCAAAATGCCCGTGATAATGGCGGCGCCCGCTTCCCAAGTGTCAAACCCATGGAAGACGAAGAGTTTCGACATGCCCGTTCCGAGGGCGGCGAGGAAGCTTTCGTTCATTTCTTCCGTCATGCCGTTGAAATTAAAGTTGCCGAGGAACCAAATCAAGACGGACATTGCGAAGATGATGGTTCCGGCCTTGATCAGATAGCCTTTGCCCTTGTCCCAAGTTTCCAGAAGGACAGTTTTCATGTCCGGCATGCGGTAGGGGGGAAGCTCCAAGAGAAAGGTGGAGCCTTGCTCCTGGAAGACCGAGCCGCCCAAGAGCTTCGCGGCGACAATCGCCATGACGACGCCGACGATATACATGATGAAGACGACGTTCGCGGCGTTGTCCGGGAAGAACATCGCGGCGAACAGCGCCATGATCGGCAGCTTTGCGCCGCAGGTCAAGAACGGCGTCACGAGAATCGAGGTCATGCGGTCCTTTTCCGAGTCCAGCGCGCGCGCGCCCATGATGGCGGGCACCGCGCAGCCGAAGCCCATCATCAGCGGCATGATGCCTTTGCCCGTCAGGCCGACGCGCCGCATGATCGGGTCGGTGATGAAGGCGACCCGCGCCATGTAGCCGGTGCCGTCAAGGAAGCTCAGGCAGAAGAACAAAACGAAAATCAGCGGAACGAAGGTCAGCACGCCGCCGACGCCGCCGATAACGCCGTCGAGGATCAGCGACTGCATCCAGTCGGCGACTTCCCAAGATTCCAGCGCCTCGGTTACCGTGTCGGTCACCGGGCCGCCGATGAACTCGTCCAGCGCGTCGGCCAAGGGCTGGCCGATCCATTCAAAGGTGATCTGGAACACCGCGTAGAGCATGACGAGGAAAATCGGCAGTGCGGCCCAGCCGTTGGCCAGAACCGAGTCGATTTTTTCGGAGGTTTCCGCACCGACGCCGGCCACGGACACGCAGTCCGCCACCACGGCGTCGATGAACGCGTAACGTTCCTCGATGATTTTTTCTTCCAGCGCTTCGCCGGAAAGGCCGCTTCTTTTCAGCGCGTCCACTTTAGCGATATGGGCGCGCACCCGCTCACTGGACTGGTATTTTTCCATCACGGTGGAGGTGAAGACGTCCAGCAGCGTCTTGATGCTGTCGCGGCTTCGCGCCGTCGTCTCCACGACCGGCATGCCGAGCGCCGCGCCAAGCTTTTCCGTATTCACGCGGATGCCATGACGCTTCGCCTCGTCTTGCATATTGAGGTCGAGAAGCAGCGGAATTCCCTGCTCCAAGAGTTGGATAGTCAGATAAAGATTGCGTTCGAGGTTCGACGAGTCGAGCACATCCACCACGAGGTCGGGTTTTTCGTTCAGCAAGTAGTCAATGACGATTTTTTCCTCCGGCGAGCGCGCGTTGACGCTGTAAGTACCCGGCAGATCGACCACCGAAATGTTTCGCCCCTGATGGGAGAGGTAGCCGATTTTCTTGTCCACGGTCACGCCCGGCCAATTGCCGATTTTTTGCCGCGCGCCGGTCAGCTCGTTGAAGATAGTGGATTTTCCTGTATTCGGATTGCCCGTCAGGGCGACTGCTAATGAAGACATGATCTGTTTCCCTTCTTTATGGATTATAAGAGACTTATTTTACCTTGCCTTTATGCCATCGCTTCAACTTCGATCGAAGCGGCGTCGTCCCGGCGAAGCGCCAGATGATACGAGCGCACGCGGAGCGCCATCGGGTCGCCCAACGGCGCGGAGCGAAGCACAGTCACCGCCGTGCCGGGAACAAGGCCCATGGTCATCAGTCGATTTTTCAGGGGTGAATCAGAGACGGAGCGGATAACAAACCGCTGTCCCGACGTTCCTTCCCGTAAAGTCATTTTTTTTGCCTCCTGTCAACGTGAGTTTTATAATCATTTTAATTTTCATTATCAATATACAGCTTTTCAAAACATTCGTCAAGCCTGTTTTTGCAAAGCGCTTTCAAAAAAGCTGTTTCGTTGACAGTGCGGGAGCTTTACGATATACTTGTTCGCATTGGTAATAAAAATAATAGAAGGAAGCAATGCGGGAGGATGCGGATGGAACTTCTGGACGGCGTGGAAGGGCTTTCGGGCGTTGGCGCGAAACGGGCGTCAGCGCTTTCTCGTCTTGGCATTGCGACGCTGTTTGATTTGCTGACTTATTATCCGCGTGCCTATATCGACCAAAGCACGGTGCGTCAGCTTGCGACGCTTTCGGCGGGGATGGAAGCCACCGTTTTCGGCACGATTGTCCATGTGAATGAGCGAAGGGCTATGCGCGGCATCAGCGTTTTGAACGTGCGCCTGAGCGACGGCACGGGATTTTTGTCGATGACATGGTTCAATCAGCCGTATCTCGCAAAAAAACTCGTCGTGGGACGGCGCGTCCTCGCGACCGGGAAAATCGAATATGCCTACGGGGGGCGAGGCCTTCTCGCGATGACGCAAATGGCGGCCTTTGAGGTGATGGACGAGGGCGTTGCGGAGGCGCAGGGGAAGATACTTCCCGTTTACGCGGCGACGGCCAGCCTGAATCAGAAATTTTTCCGCGACCTGATGAAGCAAGCGCTTCAAAAAAAGCCGGAAATGCCCGAAGTAATCCCCGAAAGCGTTCGCTCCCGTTATGCGTTGATGGGACGTGACGAGGCCTTCCGTTCCGTGCATTTTCCTCCGTCGGTGAAAGCATTGTCGGAGGCAAGGGCTCGGCTCGCCTTTGAAGAACTGTACTTGATTCAGTGCGGATTGCTGCTCATGAAAAAGAAGACGCAGGAAAAAGAGCAGGGCGTCCGTCATCTGATGAACGGAAGCCTTGTGCAAAAAGTCGAGGGTGCGCTCCCGTTCCAATTGACAGAAGGACAAGCGAAAGCCTGGAAAGAAATAACCGTCGATATGGAAAAGCCGACGCCGATGCGGCGGCTCGTGCAGGGGGACGTCGGCTCGGGAAAGACGGCCGTCGCGCTTCTCGCGCTGGCTAAGACCGTGGAAAACGGCTATCAGGGCGTCCTGATGGCGCCGACGGAAATCCTCGCGCGCCAGCACAGCGAGACATTCTCGCGGCTTCTGGCGGATACGGGAATTCGCATCGGGCTTCTTTCCGGCAAGCTTACGCCCAAGCAGCATGAAGAAACGCTTGCGGCCATCGCGGCGCATGAGATTGATATCGTCATCGGGACCCACGCGCTGATCCAGGACAAGGTTCGCTATGACGAGCTGGGGCTTGTAGTAACCGACGAGCAGCACCGCTTCGGCATCGCCCAGCGCGCCGAGCTGAAAAAGCGTGGCGAAAAGACGCCGGATGTGCTCGTCATGACGGCGACGCCGATTCCGCGGACGATGACCTTGACGGTATACGGCGATCTCGACGTTTCGCGTATCGAGGGTTTGCCGCCGGGACGTAAGCCGGTGCGGACGTTCGTGCGGACCGAGGAACGGCGCGGGCTGATTTACGATTTCGTGAAAAAGGAAATCGAGGCGGGGCGCCAGGCCTATGTTGTTTGCCCGTTGATCGAGGAAAGCGAAGAATCGGATCTGCCGTCGGCGGAGGCGATTTACGAGGAGCTTTCCGGCGGCATATTTTGGGGCATTCCCTGCGGACTGGTGCATGGCAAGCTGAAGCCGAAAGAAAAGGAAGAGGCCATGCGCGCGTTTTACGAGGGCGAGACGAAGCTCCTGGTCGCGACAACGGTCATCGAGGTTGGCGTGGACGTGCCGAACGCGACGGTCATGGTGGTGGAGCACGCCGAGCGGTTCGGCCTTGCGCAGCTTCATCAGCTTCGCGGCCGCATCGGGCGTGGAAAGTATCAATCGTACTGCATCCTGATCGGCGGCGGGAAAGAGGGCGCGGAGAATGAACGCTTGCGCGCGATGGAACGCACCTCCAGCGGTTTCGCTCTTGCGGAAGAAGATTTGCGGCTGCGCGGGCCGGGACAGTTTTTCGGCTCCATGCAGCACGGTCTCGGCGATCTCAAAATAGCGAACGTGCTTCGCGACACGGACATCCTGATGCACGCCCGACGCGCGGCGATGGAAACGATGGAGGAAGCGCGGGATATGCGCTATGTGCTGGAGGTTCTTCGACTGAATTACAGCGACCGCTTCGGAAAGATATTGGACGCGTAACATTTTTTCAGAATCGCTTGTTATGCTTTCAGGAATATCTTTATCATGGACAGGGGGGATGAATAATGCGCGTCAAATCGGAAGGCACGGTCAAGCTCGTTGCGCTGCTGTTGCTTGTCTTGCTGTTCGCCGGTATTTGGCTGCTTTGTCCCGGACCCTGCGCCCGTCTCTGGCATATCATGACCTGCGGGGATATGCAGGAAACGATAGATTATATTCGCTTCTTCGGCGTCTGGGCGATGCTTTTCAGCTTCTGTCTCGACGTACTTGTCAACGCCCTCGGCTTTTTGCCGTCCATATTCATCTCGACGGCGAACGGCGTGATATTCGGTATCGTACCGGGCGTCATCGTTTCGTGGCTCGCGGAGACGACGGGCGTGATCCTGAGCTTTCTGCTGATGCGGACGATCCTCCGGGACTCGGCGGAAAAGATTATTCAGAAAAGCCCGTACCTGACACGGCTCGATGAGTTCAGCGGGAAAAAAGGGTTTCAGATGATGCTGATCGCGCGCACGCTTCCGTATTTCCCGTCGGGCATATTGACGGCGCTCGGCGCGGTCAGCCGCATCAGTGTAAAAGATTATATGCTTTCCAATTTAATAGGAAAGTTTCCGTCGACGGCGCTGGAGGTCGTCATCGGTCATGACGCGGTGCTGTTCCATGAGCACATGGATCGTCTCGCGTTGGTGGCGACGTTGGCGGCGTTCGTCTATTTCGCGCTATGGTATGTGCAAAAAAGGCGATCGAAGAAAGACGATAATTGACTATTGGGAGATAATCATTTAATGGAAAAGAAACAGAATTCCTTTTCGGGGACGGCAGGATTCATTCTGGCGGCTGCGGGCAGCGCGATCGGGTTGGGGAATATTTGGAGATTCCCGTACTTCGCGGCGAAAAACGGCGGCGGCATATTCCTGGCAACCTACCTGGTTCTGCTTTTGACCTTCGGCATCACGCTTTTGATCACGGAAATCTCAATCGGGAGAAAGACAAAGCACAGCCCGCTTCGGGCCTATGGCTCGATTCATCCGCGCTGGCGCTGGATCGGCATTTTTTCCACTCTGGTGCCGTTCATTATCCTTCCTTATTATTGTGTGATCGGCGGTTGGGTGCTCAAATACTTCACGGTCTTTTTGTGCGGCGATCTCGGGCATGCCGTGGACGCCGGATATTTCGGCGCCTATATCACGGGCATGGTGCAGCCGATGGTTTTCATGGCGGTCTACATTTTCCTGACGGCGTTTGTCATCTATCGGGGCGTTAACGAAGGCATAGAAAAAATGTCCTGTAAGCTGATGCCGATTCTTTTGCTGCTGGTCATCGCTATCGCCATATTCTGCCTTTTCATCCGTTACGACGACGGTACCGTGACCCGCACCGGGCTGGACGGCCTTTGGATCTATCTCGTCCCGGATATGAGCGGGATGACGGCCGGCAAGTTCTTTTCCGTGGTATTGGACGCCATGGGGCAGCTCTTTTTCTCCATCAGCGTCGCCATGGGCATCATGATCGCTTACGGCTCCTATTTCGACGATCGCGGGAACATCTTCAGGAGCGCGGCGCAGATCGAGTTCTTTGATACCTTCGTGGCTTTTCTGGCCGGCGTCATGATTATCTTGCCGGTCTATGTGTTTTTGGGAAAGGAAGCTATGAGCGCATCGGGGCCTTCGCTGCTGTTCGTCTCGATGCCGAAAGTGTTCAACGCGATGGGGACCATCGGCCATGTTGTCGGCGCGGCCTTTTTCCTGATGGTCTTCTTCGCGGCGCTGACCAGCTCGATTTCCATCATGGAAGCTGTGATTTCGTCTCTGATGGAGGCGTTCTCGTGGTCGCGGGAAAAAGCGACGGTCATCGAAGGTCTGGTTGCCCTCGCCATCGGCGTCCTCGTCTGCCTCGGCTACAACGTGCTCTACTTTGAGATGCCGCTGCCGAACGGCGCGACGGGACAGATTCTCGACCTGTTCGACTTCTTCAGCAACAATATTTTCATGCCGGTCGTGGCCATCGCCACCTGCCTCCTGATCGGCTGGGGTGTGAATCCCGGCGTCGTGATTGAGGAAATGACGAAAAACGGGGAGCCGTTCCGGTTCAAAGGCGTGTATTCCGTCATGATCCGGTATATCGTTCCGTTTTTGCTGCTGGTACTTTTCCTGCAATCCGTCGGGATATTGAAGGTATGATGAAATTGGCCTTCTTCTCTGGGGAAGGCAAGTATACATGTATTTTTTATTGTTTCCTTGCTTTTTACAGGTAAGATGTGTTAAAGTTAGGTCGTTATTTTAATAGCGTTTCCCTGGGCATTATTTGGAGGCGATGACATGGTTAAGGTTTTGGTGAACGGCGCTTGCGGGCGCATGGGGCAGTCCGTGGTGAAAGCGGTACTGGCCGACGAGGAGCTCTCTCTTGTCGCGGCGGTGGACATCCACGAAGCGGAAGACGCGGGCACGATGGTCGGACAGGCTCCCTGCGGAGTTCCGGTGACGACAAATCTCGCGAACGCTATCGACAAGACGCGTCCCGACGTCATGGTGGACTTCACGCGTCCGGACGTGGCGCTGCAAAACGCGATCACGGCGATTGAGAGCGGCGTCTCGCCTGTCATCGGCACCACGGGACTTTCCGACGATGCGAAAAAACAGCTCTCGACGCTGGCCGAGAAGAAAAAGACGCCCTGCTTCATCGCTCCGAACTTCGCGATAGGCGCGGTATTGATGATGATGATGGCGAAGCAGGCCGCGAAATATATGCCGAATGTCGAAATCATCGAGCTGCATCATGACAACAAGCTCGACGCTCCTTCCGGCACCGCGCTTCAGACGGCGGAGCTGATCCGCGAGGTGCGCGGAGATATGCGGCAGGGGCACCCGGACGAGAAGGAAACGATTCCCGGCGCGCGCGGCGCGGTGGTCGGCGGTCTCCACATCCACAGCGTCCGGCTTCCGGGCTATGTCGCTCATCAGGAAATCATCTTCGGCGGTCTCGGGCAGACGCTCTCCATTCGTCACGACTCGATGGATCGCGAGTCCTTCATGCCGGGCGTTATACTGGCGTGCAAAAAGGTTCGGTCGCTCTCCGGCCTCGTGGTCGGTCTCGAAAAGCTTTTATAATAGAAGGGAAGGAACGACATGAAGAAGTACAATACGGCGATTCTCGGCGCGACTGGCGCGGTGGGGCAGGAATTCCTGAAGCTGATCGAAGAGCGGGACTTTCCCTTTGACAATCTGAAGCTTCTCGCGTCAAAGCGTTCGGCTGGGACGAAACTCACAGTCAAGGGCAAAGAATATGTCGTTGAGGAAGCGACGGCAGATTCTTTTAAGGATGTAAAAATCGCGCTGTTTGCCGGCGGCTCCATCAGCAAGACCTTTGCCGAACCGGCGGTCAAAGCGGGCGCCGTGGTCATCGACAATTCCTCGACGTTCCGCATGGACCCGGAGGTGCCGTTGGTGGTGCCCGAGGTCAATCCCGAGTCTATCGCGCAGCACAAGGGCATCATCGCGAATCCGAACTGCTCGACTATCATCATGGTCATGGCGCTGAAGCCGCTTCATGACGTGAAGAAGATCAAGCGCGTCGTCGTTTCCACCTATCAGGCGGTTTCCGGCGGCGGCAAGGAAGCGATGGCGGAGCTGGAACAGCAGGTGGACGACATCGTGAACGGCCGCCCGGTCAAGGCGGAAATCCTGCCCGGCGCGAGCCTTGCGAAGCATTACCAGATCGCGTTCAACCTGATTCCGCAGATTGACGTGTTCAAGGAGAATCTCTATACAAAAGAAGAAATGAAGATGATCGACGAGACACGGAAAATCCTTTCCGCGCCGGATATGCGCATCACCGCGACGACGGTGCGCGTGCCGGTCTACCGCAGCCACGCGGAGTCGGTCAACGTCGAGTTCGAGGGTGAGGTCACGGAAGAGGCCGCGAAAAAGGCTTTCGCCGCGTTCCCCGGTCTCATCGTCAACGACAACCCCGACGAGATGGAATATCCGATGCCGCTCTTCACGTCCGGCAAGGATGACGTTGAGGTCGGACGCATCCGCAAGGACTACTCGGTGGATCACGGCCTGAACTTCTGGCTCTGCGGAGACCAGATCCGAAAAGGAGCGGCACTGAACGCGCTGCAGATTGCGGAGTACATGATAAAGAACGATATGTTGTAATACATTAGGAGGGAACGGAATGGATTGGGTCAGCGACGAGACTATGCTGTTTCGGCCGGCGGCGGAAGAAAACGCGGCGGAGAAAACAATCCGGAGAGCCTGCGAGGCGATGGAGGAAAAAGGCTATAATCCCATCAACCAGCTCGTCGGCTATCTGCTTTCGGGCGACCCCGCCTATATCACGAGCCACAACGACGCGCGCAGTATGATCCGCAAGATTGAGCGCGACGAGCTTCTGGAGGAATTCGTGCGTTCCTATCTCGCGAACATGAAAAAAGAGAACGGGAAATGACAGGGCAGCGGATTCTCGGCCTTGACGTCGGAGATCGAACAGTAGGCGTCGCGGCCAGCGACCTTCTGCTGATGACCGCGCAGGGCGTTGAGACTATCCGGCGGGAGACGCTGGAGAAAGATCTTGCGCGTCTGGACGAGCTGATGCGGGAATACGACGCCGTGCGTCTCGTCGTCGGCCTGCCGCGCAATATGAACGGTACGGAAGGCGAGCGCTGCGAGGTCGTGCGCGCTTTCGCCGACGCAATCAAGGAAAAACGTCCAGACGCGGAAATCGTATTTCAAGACGAGCGCCTTTCGACAGTCGCGGCCACGAAGTCGCTGATCGCGGCGGACGTCAGCCGCAAAAAACGCAAGAAGGTCATCGACAAGATGGCGGCGGTCTTCATCCTGCAAGGATACTTGGACGGACTAACATGAAATAATAGCTTTATACTCCTTGGATTTGTAATGTAGATATTGACAGAGTGGTTCATTATTGATACTATAATGGCAAGAGAACAGTCGTAGAGCAACGACATTAAAGAAAGCTCACTGAGAAGATTGGTCGTAGAGCCGCGACCAAGCAAAAAAAGAAAGCTCACCGAGAAGACCCCCGCAAGGGGGTTTCCTCTTTTTCTTGGAGAAATAACAATGAATCGTTTTATTTTTTTGTCTGACAAATTTTATGAAGACTATCCAACGAATTTATATCCGGAAATTGAACAGAAATCTGACAGGCCTTATATTTATGTTGCCATGCAAATTGGTGGTATTCAATTTGCTGTGCCGCTAAGATCGGATATTAAACACGCACATGTTCTTTGGACAGATAAGAAAAATAAGTGTGGTGTTGACTTTTCCAAGGCAGTTGTAATTGTGACGCCTAGTTATATCAACACAAGTAAACGGCCATATATCAGGCCGAATGAATTCAGGACTTTGTTGGGGAAAGAATATATTATTTATACGAAAATGGTATCATATATCAAAAAATATAAGAATGCCAAGTCAAATTTCAATATTGAAGCTAATCGGCGATTGTGTTTATATTCGACGTTACAGTATTTTGAAAAATATATCTGAGCGCCTTTCGACAGTCGCGGCCACGAAGTCGCTGATCGCGGCGGACGTCAGCCGCAAAAAACGCAAGAAGGTCATCGACAAGATGGCGGCGGTCTTCATCCTGCAAGGATACCTGGACGGCCTTTCGGCAAAATAAAATCCCGGCAATCAGCGCATGCCCCTTTCGGGAGCAAGACGACGATTGCCGGGATTTTTTCTTGTATCTATCATGCAAAATATGTATATCAACTTGACAACAAGCAATATCAAAGGATATACTTTGTATATACAACAAGGAGGGGATTGTTATGACTGTAGCTATTCAAAAATGGGGAAACAGCCAGGGGATTCGGATTTCCCGTGAACTGCTTGCTGCGCTCAAATGGCGTGTTGATGAACAAATTTCTCTTACGGTTGAAAATAATAAACTGATTATTGAGCCAGTCTCCCCGCCGGAAAAAATATCTCTGAAAGATGTATTTGCCGGTTATTCCGGTAACTATGAACCTTTTGAAGTAAATTGGGGAGAAAGAGTTGGGAATGAAGTATGGTAAAGCAAGGAGATATTATCAAAGTCAGTTTCAGCCCGCAACGGGGCCACGAACAAGCAGGATATCGGCCTGCTTTGATCGTGAGCAACAATCTTTTTATTGAAAAGACAAAAATGGCTATCGTTTGCCCCATTACAAATACTGATAATGGCTTCCCCTTGCATATTTCACTGGACGGTTGCACAGTTACTACCGGTTTTGTTTTGTGTGAGCATTTGCGGACGCTTGATTTGACAGCAAGACCACATAATTTTGTAGAACGAATACCTGATGATATTTTGCAAAAAGTTATCCAATTAGCAACTGCTGAATTGGAAATATTATAGCTATTGACTGAGCAAATCCATGACCTTTTTCTTATTTCTTGCTTTTTTATCATTTTTTTATAGAATTCTATTAAGAAAAATCCGTGTTTTGCCGATAACATGGGTGAAAGAATGAGTTTGGGCTATGCTTTTGGGCAGGACGCCTGAGATTTAGCGGAGGGATTGTCATGGCGGGTATGGTTGTAAAGAACAATATGTCGGCGGTGAATACGCTGAACGTGCTGAACAGGAACGCGAACGAGCTAACGAAGAGCCTGCGGAAGGTATCATCCGGTATGCGGATCAACAGCGCGGGGGACGATGCTTCTGGGTACGCGATTGGCGAGCGCATGGCCGTCCAGATGCGGAGCCTTGACCAGGACAATCGGAATACGCAGAATGGTAACAGCATGCTGAAGGTTGCTGAGGGCGCTGTGGCGAGTACCGTGGAGATTATTTCGACGCTGAAGGAGAAAGTCCTAAACGCGGCGAACGATACGAATACGGATTCCGATCGCCAGCAGATCCAGAAGGAACTCGACCAGATGGTCGATCAGATTGATGACAACGCTAATGTGACTTACAATGGAATGTATTTGGTGGATGGGTCGCATAATCGGAAGGTTACCGGGGTTAATCCTGCTACCAATCCACCGAGTGAAAATGATGTTGGAACATACACACATTTAACCAACCGTGGTTTTGCTTCTACAACGGATCAATATACAACGGTTGTTGGACTGACAGATAACACCGGTCGGAATTTAGGGATTCGGCCGGGAGATACAATTACGGTTTCTTGGGTTCAACAAGGAGAAACAAATATTGTTGCATATACAATAGACGAGGATACACTATTTCAAGCCTTATTTGACGGTTCGGGTGGAGAGCAAATTGCGGGGAATTTTGATCTTGCAGATAATATCACATTTTCAAGTTTTAGTTCAAAGATTGGCATAGACGCATCGGGCAATGAGGTGTATACGCCGGATTATCAGTCGGCAGTTACCTATCGGGCATCAAATGCCGGCGTGGACGGGCAGATTTCCGGGCTTACGATTTGCGTGACGGACAAGAACGGCAATATCAATAAGTCTGCAAACGCGATTCTTGACAACTTCGAGGAATCTATTCGCGCGGAGAATAATACGCCGGACAACGCCATTGTGCTCCAGACTGGGACAAAGGCAAATCAGGCCATTAAGGTGGGCCTGTCCGATATGCGTGCTTACTCCCTTGGCCTCAAGGCAAAAAATGGTTCAACTTTGAATATTTCCACACAGAAGTTCGCGAACGCGGCCATTAACGTGCTGGATTCGGCGCTTCAGAAATGCCTGAACCAGCAGACGACCATCGGCGCGGTGGAAAGCCGTCTCGAATATACTTCGGCAAATATCACAATAGCCAGCGAGAATACCCAGTCCTCGATGTCCACGATTCAGGACGCCGACATGGCAGCCGAAATGACCGCTTACACGAAGAACAACGTCCTGCTCCAGGCAGCCCAGTCCATGCTCGCGCAGGCCAACCAAAACAGCAGCTCAGTACTGAGCCTGCTCCAGTAAAAAGTAGAAAAGACATCCATGCTCTATCTAACATGGATGTCTTTAAAGATGTCTAGGTGGGGAATGTTATGACAGAAGAACAAAATATCAAAAAAATCCAAGAGAAGTTAAGAGCGTATGAAAAGCTTTTGAATGAGCTGAAAAATGAGTGTGGATTCAAAAATCACAACACTCCTACCGGGGAATATGCTGAAAAATTGTGCAAGGCTGTTTTGAAACTCAAAGAGGCAGACAATAACCAAGAAGGATATGATCTGATTGATACAAACAATAATAAAACATATCAAATCAAAGGAAGACGGTTTTACGGAAAAGGTAGTGTGCAGTTTGATTATTTCCATAAAGATGAGAAAGGAAAATTAAATTTTGATTATCTTATCGGGGTTATTTTTGGCGAACAATTTGCGGTAGAACAAGTATATCAAATATCCAGCGATATGCTTCTGGACAAGGGACTCTTGCGCGAAACCAAGAGAGGATATATTGTGAAATTTGATGATGTTAAGAAAAATGCGGAAGATATTACGAAAGTTTTTATTAACTATTTGGGGAAAATATAAAAGACTTTGGAAACAAAGCCTGGCATAATCAAAAAGCCGCCCAATCGGGGCGGCTTTCTGCGTTGATGAATAAATATCCCCCGGCATAGCCGGGGGATATTTAACGGCCCAAAGCCCTGCGCGGTATTATATGGATAAAATATAAGATCAAGGCCTAGGATGTATTTGATCGGGCATATGGATATATCGAGCAGTACTATTGATAAATACTATAATATGAGCCAACAGAGACAGGGGCTTCAGGGTTTCGGTTTTTATATGTGCACGAAGTTGCACGAAATTACATATTGACAAAAAGTGATAAATACAGTATTATTTTATTAGATAAACGAACATGCACGAAACGGAGATAAATAATGAAAGCTGAGCTTATTGAGAATCTTATACTGGCGCATTGTAGTAAAGACGAGCTGAAATTCAAGGATGCTGTAGAGAAACTAGCGTCGGATGAGGAGAAGAAGGGAAATGTACTCTTAGCTAATAAAATACGTAAGGCCTATGCCGAAAAGGAAAAGACAAAGAGCGCGGTCCCGGAGTTTAGCCCAAGCGCTACGTCTTTTTCGCTTCAGGGAGCTTCTCCCAGAGACAAGGATAGCCTGCTTGAGCTCTACGAGATCATTAATTCGGAAATTTCGTTGAACGATGTAGTTCTTCCCGATAGTCAGAGAAAGATCATCGAGCAGGTCATCGAAGAGCAGAAGAATGTTGCAAAGCTCATAAAGCATAACATGGAGCCGGTGAACAGAGTCCTTTTATGCGGCCCTCCTGGATGCGGTAAGACAATGACAGCCCAGGCCATTGCACATGAGCTTGGCTTACCTATAGCATATGTAAGACTTGATGGATTGGTATCTTCATATCTGGGGCAGACCAGCACGAACCTAAGGAAGGTATTTGATTCGGTTAAGGATCAGCGGATCATACTTTTCCTTGATGAATTCGATGCAATTGCCAAGAAGAGAGATGATAGTAATGAGCTGGGCGAGCTAAAAAGAGTTGTAACCACTCTGTTACAGAATTTTGATAACATGCCCGGTAATGTATTCTTGATCGCGGCAACAAATCATGAGCATCTTCTGGATCCGGCCATATGGCGTAGGTTTAATGTGACGATTACACTGGATCGGCCCAACAATGCCCAAAGAGATGCACTGCTTAAGAAGTGGTTCAATGAATATGAAATCAAGAAGTCCGATAAGGTTGATTTTAAGCTTCTCACGAAAATCTCCGAAGGCTTAAACGGGGCACAGATTAGAGAATGGGCATCTGCTGCAGGTAAGTTCTATCTAATGAACGGTAAGATTAAGACCGAGGACGTTACCGGAATACTCATTCAGCAGCTTACAAAGTTCTCAGGTGAGAGCGATGAAGCAATGAAGGTAATTTATGAAATGAATAGTCGTGGAGTATCGACGCGTAAGATCGGCAAAGCTCTGGGTGTTCCGAATACAACACTCGATTACCAGATAAAAAAGTATAAGGCTGAATTAAAGGAGGTAAAGAATGGCTGAAGAATATTTGCCTCATCTCTGGATATCAGATGAGGAGGTAGAAAAACTTGATAAAATACCACGTGGATTCTCAGAAGATCGTGGCTTGGATTTTAGAGAGCATGGTGAAGTTCTGTCCACTGGTCTCAGAAATATCATGGAGGCCTATGATCACCTTGCATCGAATTCCCTGAGTGACGAGGATATAGTTATCTTCAAACTGGTGCTTCCGGAAGGCGAGGACATTTATGCAGAACGCAAGATAGCAGAAAAAGAAGGCTTGAAGATAAATGCTATAAAGGATAAAAGACATGCAGTCGTATCTGCGAGCAAGAGCATGTTCGGAAGATTACAGAAGCGCGTCGGAACCTATAAAGGTTCTGGAAGTCTAAAGCATTTTCAGTATGTGGATGAGTTTATGCCATATACTGCCGATGACAAAGAGGCTGGATCCCTTAAAAAGTATCTGGAACAGGAAAAGGATAGGATGTCTGTCGATGTTCAGATGATGTTTGTTCCGAATCTTGATCCGGATGTTCAGGAAAGGGCCGCAGGACGGCTTATTGAAAAGATCGATAGCTTGGAAGGCCAGCATGCACGGAAGAGATATAACCTTGCCGATGGAACCGCTGTTATCAGGGCGGATCTTCCCATAAAAGATATGAGAAGTATCACCGATGATCCGGCAATTTATCGTGTGGAGCAGACGTCTTTTTTTCAACTCAGTCCAAGTGCAGTGACTAATCTTGTATCGCAGGATATGCAACTGGATCCATCGGTGAATATTGACGACTTACCGGTGGTTGTTGTTGTGGATTCAGGCGTTATATTCCCGGACGAGTATAGCGCTCTTGTTCCGGTGCATTGGAAGGCATCTGGAGTATCGGGATCGGCTACTACTCCTCATGGAACCGAGGTCGCAAGTAAGGTCGCATTCCAACATATTGGTATGCAGCTGACCAATCAATATTTAACTCCGAGAGCCAAGATTATTGACTGTGATGTCTATGGAGCCGATAAAGGCGTTGCTCCTGATGAGATGTCACAGAGAATTGAAGAGGCTGTTGTCGCATTTCATGATGTTGCGCAGATTTTCAACCTGTCATCAAATACCGAAGTAGCGATCGAAGGCGATGAGCTTAGTATGATGGGATATCAGCTTGACAGCCTTATGCGCAAGTATGGTGTAAAGTTTGTTATTTCTGCAGGCAATCATGAGCTGGCAAAAAACGCCTCAAATCTGGAAGAAATACTTGATGATACTGATGCACGAATTTCAGAGCCCGCTGATGCTATGCTCGGAATTACAGTTGGAGCTGTTGCAGGCGTAGATGCTGTTAATGCCTTTAGTAAAGCAAATGAGCCTACAGCATATACAAGAATCGGACCAGGCTTTGCGGGATATTATAAACCCGATCTGGTCGCATACGGTGCGAACATAGATATGTCGCTGCATACCATCCAAGATCCATACGCATTTGTAATGCTTCCGGATGGAAGAGTGGGAATGGATGCAGGTACATCGTTTACAGCTCCGGTTGTGGCGGGTGACCTTGCCAAGATATCAACACTCATGCCCGACAACGATGTTCTCATGGCACAGGCAGTGCTGTATAACGGAGCGCAGCAGATATGGGATGCAAAGAAGATTACAAAAGAAGATGCCGTTTATATGGGGAACATCTATGGCAGAGGGCTTTCGGCAC
>CAMVIO010000001.1 GCA_947167555.1 uncultured Selenomonadales bacterium | reverse complement strand
GTGCTCGGCTCGGCGTCCATCGCGCAGGTGCATCGCGCCGTGCTGGCGACGGGGGAAGAGGTCGTCGTCAAGGTGCAACGTCCGGGCATTTACGAGGTCATGGAGCAGGACATCATCCTGCTGAAGCGTGCGGCGGCATTGACGCAGGTGGTCGGCGCGCAGCGGGGCGTTCTCGATATTTCGATGCTGCTTGATGAGATGTGGAGGATTGCCAAGCAGGAGATGGATTTCCTGATGGAGGCCGATCATATCGACGAGTTCCGTCAGCTCAACGCGGGCGAGGAGTATGTGGCCTGTCCGAAGGTGTTCCATCATCTGACGACGTCGCAAATCCTCGTGATGGAATATGTGGACGGGATACGCTTCGACGATTCGGCGGCCCTTCGCGAAAAGGGGTTTGACATCAACCAGCTTGGGCGGCGTCTCGCGGAAAACTATGTCAAGCAGATGATCGAGGACGGCTATTTCCATGCCGATCCGCATCCAGGGAATATCCGCGTGCGGGACGGGAAAATCGTATGGCTCGATCTCGGCATGATGGGCAGGATTTCCAACCGGGATCGTCGTGCTGTCCGAAAAGCGTTTTTTTCGCTGGCGAACCATGACACGATGGAGATGAAGGCCGCAGTGCTGGCATTGGGGCTCCCGCAGCAACGTATCGATCATACGCGGCTGTATGAGGATATCGACGCGATGATGACGACGTACGGGAATCTTGATTTCGGCACGTTCCGGATGGGCACGCTGACGCGAGACATCATGGACGTGCTTCGCCGCCATCGGATTGGGATCGGGCCGGGACTGAGCATGTTTGCCCGAGGTGTGTTGACGATTGAGGGCGTCATGCGGAATTATTGCCCGGACGTCAATTTCGTGGAGATTTTCGCGAGGAGCATACAGCTCAATCTTCAAAAAGATTTCAACTGGCGCGTGGAGTTGGAACGTCTGAAAAGCGAGGGCTATGTTTTCTTCAAGAAGACCATGCGCCTGCCGGAGCAGATTTCAGATATCCTGCAAATGACGATGCGCGGGCAGACGAAGGTTAATCTCGAACTGACAGGTTCCGAGGAGCCGCTTCGCCGGATTGACGGCATGATAAACAAGCTTGTCCTCGGGCTGATTGGCTCGGCGCTGCTTTTGGGCTCCAGTGTAATCTGTATGACGCAGATGACACCGAAAATCATGGAAATCCCCTTGTTGGGCGTATTCGGTTACTTGGCGGCGCTCGTCCTTTGCGGGCGGTTGCTTTGGGATATAATCAGGAACTCATAGAATAGCAAGATAATTCAAGGGAGGGCTTCTCTATGCGGGGAATCCGCGGGGCGATTACGATCAAGAATGATACCGAGTCCGAGATTGTTGCGGCAGTGCGCTGGATGGTGACGGAAATGATCCGTAAGAACGGCGTGACGCCGGAGGATGTCGGCGCGGTGATTTTGAGCGCGACGGAGGATATCACGGCGGCGTTTCCGGCGGCGGGGGCGAGACAGATTCCGGGGTTCGACTCGGTGCCTCTTTTCGATACGCGCCAGATGGCGGTCAAGGAAAGTCTGCCGCTTTGCATCCGTGCGCTGGTGCTTGCCGATACGGATAAACCGCAAAGGGATATCCGTCACATCTATCTCGGTGAAGCTGCGCTTTTGCGGCAGGATCTTGTCATGAAGAGACCGGACGAACCGGAAGAAGATTAAAATAAGGAAGGAAGTATTTACTGATGAAAAAAGTCATTTCCACGGCGGAGGCGCCGAAGGCCATCGGCCCATATTCGCAGGCAATCGAGGCGGGCGGATTCATTTTCGTTTCGGGACAGATTCCGCTGATTCCGGCGACAGGGGAGATCGTCGAAGGCAGCGTCGAGGTGCAGACGGCGCGCGTACTGGAAAATCTCAAGGCGATTCTCGAAGCGGCGGGAGCGTCGCTGGAGGATGTCGTCAAGACCACGGTTTATATCACGAACATGGACGATTTCGCGAAGGTCAACGGAATTTACGGTCAATATTTCCAGGAGAATCCGCCCGCGCGGGTCTGCGTCGAGGTCAGCAAGCTGCCGAAGGGCGCGCTGGTAGAGATCGACGTGATTGCGGCGCGGTAAATAACCATTATTGTAAGAAGGGCGATGAAGGAATGTCGATAGACGCGATGAGCGTGAACGCGATCCGGGTTCTTTCCGCAGACGCGATACAAAAAGCCAATTCCGGCCATCCGGGCCTGCCGCTGGGGGCGGCGCCGACAGCTTATGAGCTTTGGGCGCATCATATGAAGCACAACGGGAAAAATCCGAAATGGGCGAACCGCGACCGTTTTGTGCTTTCCGGCGGTCACGGATCGATGCTGTTATATTCTTTGCTCCATCTTTTCGGTTACGGCCTGACGATGGACGACCTGAAAAATTTCCGGCAGGACGGTTCCCTGACGCCGGGGCATCCCGAGTACGGCCACACGGTCGGCGTCGAGGCGACGACGGGACCGCTGGGCGCCGGCATGGGAATGGCTGTCGGCATGGCGATGGCTGAGGCGCATCTTGCGGCGATGTTCAACAAGCCGGGGTATCCTGTAGTCGATCATTACACCTTTGCACTGGGCGGCGACGGCTGCATGATGGAGGGTATTTCCTCCGAAGCGTTTTCGCTGGCGGGTACGCTGGGACTCTCGAAGCTGATCGTGCTTTATGACAGCAATTCGATTACCATCGAGGGCAGTACCGACCTTGCGTTCACTGAGAATGTCCAGAAACGCATGGAGGCTTTCGGCTTCCAGACATTGACCGTCGAGGACGGCAATGACCTCGCGGCTATCGGTGTGGCCATCGAGGAAGCGAAGGCGGACAAGAAGCGTCCGTCGTTCATCACGATCAAGACGCAAATCGGCTACGGCTGCCCGGCGAAGCAGGGCAAGGCCAGCGCTCATGGCGAGCCTCTGGGAGAGGACAACGTCGCGGCTCTTCGGGAAGCGTTGGGCTGGCCGACGAAGGACTCGTTTGCCGTACCGGACGAAGTATACGCGAATTACGCGAAGCTCTCCGAGGCGGGTGAAAAAGCGGAAAAAGAGTGGAACGCGCTTTTCGCCGAATATCAGGAAAAATTCCCGGAGATGAAGAAGCTTTGGCAAGAGTGCCATGAAGCCGTGGACAAGAATTCCCTGTTGAACGATGAGGCCTATTGGGCTTATGAGGACAAGGCGCAGGCGACGCGCAGCCTTTCGGGAAAATATATCAATCGTCTCAAAGACAAACTGCCGCAGCTTTTCGGCGGCAGCGCCGACCTCGGGCCGTCGAACAAGACGGTCATGGACGGCGCGGGGGATTTCTCTAAGGAGAATTACGCAGGGCGCAATATCCATTTCGGCGTCCGCGAATTGGCGATGGCGGCGATTGCAAACGGTCTCGCGCTGCACGGCGGCCTTCGTCCTTATGTGGCGACCTTTTTCGTGTTCAGCGACTACACGAAGCCTATGCTGCGGCTCGCTTCGCTGATGAAGCTGCCTGTAACCTATGTGTTTACCCACGACAGCATCGGCGTCGGGGAAGACGGCCCGACTCACGAGCCGATCGAGCAGCTTGCGATGCTCCGCGCACAGCCAAACGTCAACGTGTTCCGTCCGGCGGACGCCACGGAGACCGCGGCGGGCTGGCTGCTTGCCGTGACGAGTGTGGAGACGCCGACGGCGCTGGCGCTGAGCCGTCAGAATCTCCCGCAGCTTCCGGGCAGCGGCAAAGACGCATTGAAGGGCGCTTATATCGTCTCGCCGTCAGGGAAGGAAACGCCGGACGCGATCCTGATCGCCAGCGGTTCCGAGGTTTCGTTGGCCATCGACGCGCAGGCGCTTCTGAAAGCGGAGGGCGTCGACGTGCGGGTCGTCAGCATGCCCTGCATGGAATTGTTCGAGGCGCAGGACGCGGCTTATCGTGAAAAAATCCTGCCAAAAAAAATCCGCGCCCGTGTGGCGGTGGAGGCGCTCTCGTCCTTTGGCTGGGAACGCTATGTAGGTCTCGACGGCAAGACTGTGGCGATGGAAAGCTTCGGCGCGTCGGCGCCGGGAGGCACGCTGTTCAAAAATTTCGGCTTCACCAAGGAGCATGTTGCGGAAACGGTGAAGGAAGTTTTGAAGAATCTTTCCTAAATATAATAGCGACTAAAAAGATCGCGTCCGATGACGGCGCGGTCTTTTTGTTTTGCAACATACATTCATCGTTCATTAGATATATTTTGCTCTGATTAAAGGAAAATGATATAATTTCGTATATGATATGAACGAAAAACTCTTGAATGATTGGAAGCGGCTCCAGTTTTGACAAATATATTTTCGGAGGAGAGATTTATATGTTGGCAAAAGAGATCATGAAGTCTGAGGTCATCACTTTGTCGCCGGAATCGACGATTATTGAGATTGCACGGCTCATGGTGGAGAATGACATCTCGGGCTTTCCTGTGGTAGACGGAGAAAATCGTCTGCTCGGAGTTGTGAGCGAGAAAGATATCATGTACAAGGAGGTCAAGCTCGACGAGCCGAGCGTCTGGGACCTTTGCCTTTGGTCGGCTCTCGGCAGCAGGGAAATATATAATTATAAGGAAAGCTTCCGTAAATATCGCGCAAAGACGGCGGCGGAGATCATGACTTCTCCGGCAGTCGCCGTGGACGAGAACGACGATGTTTCTAAAGCGGGCAACCTGATGATTTCTCGCCATATCAAGCGCGTCTTCGTCACCCGCGAGGAGAAGCTTGTCGGCGTCATTAGTCGATCCGCCTTCGTCAAGATGCTGCTTGACGCGGAAATCGAATAAAGCAATTTGGGAATATGAAAATATTTAAGAGGAGTGATACTGAATGAAGGTAAAAAAGCTTTGCACCGCCGTGCTTGCGGCAGCCCTTGGATTCGGATTCATGGCGGGGGCACCCGCTTCGGAGGCGGCGACGCGGGAGGAGATCGCGGCTATCTCGGTAAACAAAAGAGGCAGTAATTTTAAATACTGGAACAAGGAGTCCGCCTCCTATAAGGCGCTCACAAGCTACGTCAAGGAAGTCACAAACAAGGAAAGCAAATCTTTCATTCCCGTCAAGGATCGCGTCGCGGTGTTTGATATGGACGGCACTTTTCTTTGCGAGACGGCGCCCTATTACCTTGACCACATGCTGTTTCTTGAACGCACGCTTCATGACGAGAACTACAAGCCGTCGGAAGATGACAGGGAGTTTGCGCTATCCCTCGAACACTGGCTGAAGAACAAGGATTCCAGCGACAATCTGGGCAGCAGCGCGCCGCACCAGTCCTCGGTCTTTGCCGGTACGTCGTATACCGACTACGAGGCGTATGTGAAGAAGTTCTTCGAAAGGCCGGTGGACGGGCTCCGTCCGCTGAAATGGGGCGAGGCGTTCTATCTGCCGATGGTAGAAGTGATGAAGTACCTTCAATCCAACGGTTTCAAGATTTACGTTGTCTCCGGTACCGAGCGCGAGTTGGTCCGGATTCTCGTCTGCGATTTGTTGGGCATTCCCAACGAAAACATCATTGGCACCGATATAAAAACAGTGGCGGCGCATCAGGGAGAAACCGACGGTCTCAATTATACGTACAAGAGTGACGACTATCTGGTTCGGGGCGGATTTGTCATCAAAAATCTAAAAATGAACAAGGTGTCCTCGATCGTCCGTGAAATCGGCAGGCAGCCGGTATTGGCTTTCGGCAACAGTTCCGGCGATGCCGCCATGCTGAATTACACAATCAACGGAAACAAATACAAGAGCGCGGCGTTCTTCCTCCTCTGCGATGATGTAGAGCGTGAGCTTGGAAATCTTAAGAAGGCGGAAAAATGTCAAAAACTCGCCGATGAAAACGGATGGATTCCCGTTTCCATGCGGGACGATTTCAAGACGATTTACGGCGACAATGTAACCCGGAAATAAAAAATATTTTTCATGACGCGTCAATTAGATATGTTCCCGTTGCTGGGGATAGTGAAAGAAAAAGCTGTTCCTGACAACGGGAATTTTTTTATCGTTGGAATGGCACATATAATAAGGAAGAAAATCAAAGGTATTATCTCTGCGATATTTTTTAGAAAAATTTTTTGTCGTTTTTTCCGAAATGTCTGTGGTGCAAAGACTTTTCCAATTTATGACACACACGGACGCGTGTGCATGGAAAAACCAGTAAAAATAAGGGTTGACATTTATTTTTTCGGGTGATATTATATGTACTGCTTGGTCACAGACAGGGGCAGTAGGCTTAGTCTTAGGGAGTGTGGCGCAGATGACATTGGAAACATTGGCAGCGATGCCGCACGTTACAGGCGTGAAGCAAGTCACGAAGGCTGTGGGCAAGGGCAAAGCGGTTTGTGTGTTCGTCGCGAACGACGCGGATGAGCGTGTGATACGATCACTCAAGGAACTCTGTATCGAAAGCGGTGTGGAGCTTGTCGAGAGCGCGACGATGACGGAGCTTGGCAAGGCCTGCTCCATCGAGGTCGGCTCTGCGGCGGCGGCGGCTTTGCAGGAAAATCGTTAAAAACCCGGATTCAATTCGGGTTTTGATAAATTAAATTCTCAATATGAAGGAAGGAGGTGCATGTATGCCTACAATTAATCAGTTGGTCCGCAAAAGCAGAAAGAGCATGCAGGAGAAATCCACAGCACCGGCACTCAAGAATTGCCCGCAGAAGCGCGGAGTTTGCACGCGCGTCTATACGACGACGCCGAAGAAGCCGAACTCGGCTCTGCGCAAGGTAGCTCGTGTTCGCTTGACGAACAGCATCGAAGTTACCGCCTATATTCCCGGGATTGGCCACAATCTTCAGGAGCATAGCGTCGTTTTGATCCGCGGCGGACGCGTCAAGGATCTTCCGGGCGTCCGTTATCATGTGATTCGCGGCTCGCTGGATACGGCGGGGGTTCAGGATCGCAATCAGGGTCGTTCGAAATACGGCGCGAAGCGTGCCAAAAAGAAATAATTGAAGATTGAAGGTTAGGAGGGATTTTGATGCCTAGAAAAGGCTCAGTACCGAAGCGCGATGTGCTGCCGGATCCCGTGTATCACGATAAAACGGTCACGAAGTTTATCAATAAGGTGATGCTTTCCGGTAAGAAGAGCGTCGCGCAACGCGTCGTTTATGACGCTTTCGAGACAATCCGTGCCAAGACGGGTAAGGATCCGCTGGAAGTTTTCCAGACGGCCCTGAAGAATGTCATGCCGGTTCTCGAGGTTCGCGCACGCCGGGTCGGCGGCGCCAACTATCAGGTGCCGGTGGAGGTCCGTCCGGATCGCCGCATGACGCTCGGCATTCGCTGGATTGTCAACTACGCGCGGCTTCGCGGGGAAAAGACGATGAATGAGCGCCTTTCCGCCGAGCTGATGGACGCCGCCAACAATACGGGCGCGGCGGTCAAGAAGAAGGAAGACACGCATAAGATGGCCGAGGCAAACAAGGCGTTTGCGCATTACCGCTGGTAATCGGCACATCCAATGGTTTTAAGGAGAGATAAATAGTGGGAAGAGAGTTTTCGCTTGAAAAAACTCGCAATATCGGCATCATGGCGCATATTGACGCCGGCAAGACGACGACCACGGAGCGCATTCTCTTCTACACGGGCGTAAATCACAAGATCGGCGAGGTACATGATGGTGCTGCGACGATGGACTGGATGGCTCAGGAGCAGGAGCGCGGTATCACGATTACCTCGGCTGCAACGACGTGCTACTGGAAGAATCATCGCATCAATATCATTGACACGCCAGGCCACGTGGACTTTACGGTCGAGGTAGAACGCTCGCTTCGCGTCCTTGACGGCGCGATTGCGGTGCTGACGGCGCGCGGCGGTGTGGAGCCGCAGACGGAAACCGTCTGGCGGCAGGCGGAGAAATACAGCGTTCCCCGTATGGCGTACGTCAACAAGATGGACACCACGGGCGCGGATTTCTTCAACGTCATCAAGATGATGCAGGAGCGTCTGCACGCGAATCCGGTGGCAATCCAGATTCCTATCGGCGCGGAGGACACCTTCAAGGGCATGATCGACCTCGTGAAGATGGACGCCATCATTTATGAGGATGATCTCGGAAAGGTCAGCTCGGAGGTTGCGATCCCGGACGATTTGAAGGATATGGCCGAGGAGTACCGGGAGAAGATGATCGAGGCCGTTGCCGAGACCGACGACGACCTGATGGAAAAGTACCTCGGCGGCGAGGAACTGACGGAGGCAGAGATCAAAGCGGCCATCCGCAAGGCGACCATCGCCTGCAAGATGTGCCCGGTCACCTGCGGCACGTCGTACCGCAACAAAGGTGTTCAGCCGATGCTGGACGCTGTCATCGATTACATGCCGGCGCCGACGGATGTCCCCGATATCGGCGGCGTCAACCCGGACACGGGCGAGGCGGACACCCGCCCGTCCAGTGATAACGAACCGTTCGCGGCGTTGGCTTTCAAGATCATGGCTGACCCGTATGTTGGAAAGCTCGCGTTCTTCCGCGTGTATTCCGGTATCTGCGAGAGCGGTTCCTATGTGTACAACTCGACGAAGGGCAAGAAGGAACGCCTCGGGCGTATCCTTCAGATGCACGCGAATCACCGCAAGGAACTCGATAAGGTTTACAGCGGCGACATCGCCGCGGCGGTCGGCCTGAAGGACACGACGACGGGTGACACGCTCTGCGACGAGAATAAGCCGATTATCCTGGAGTCGATGGTTTTCCCCGATCCGGTCATTTCGGTGGCGGTGGAGCCGAAGACGAAAGACGATCAGGAGAAGATGGGCATCGCGCTCCAGCGTCTCGCCGAGGAGGATCCGACCTTCCGCGTCCATACGGATGCCGAGACAGGTCAGACGATCATCTCGGGCATGGGCGAGCTTCATTTGGAAATCATCGTCGATCGCATGCTCCGCGAGTTCAAAGTGGACTGCACGGTGGGTAATCCGCAGGTCGCGTATCGCGAGACGATTCGCAAGTCCGTCAAAGCGGAAGGCCGTTTCGTCCGCCAGTCCGGCGGTCACGGTCAGTACGGCCACTGCTGGCTCGAGCTTGAGCCGCGTCAGCCGGGCGAAGGTTTCCTGTTCGAGAACAAGATCGTGGGCGGCGTGATTCCGAAGGAATTCATCAACCCGATCGAAGCGGGCGTCAAGGAAGCCATGGAGAACGGCGTTATCGCCGGGTACCCGATGGTGGACATCAAGGCGACGGTCTACGACGGTTCGTTCCACGAAGTCGACTCGTCGGAAATGGCGTTCAAGATCGCCGGTTCGATGGCGTTCAAGAACGGCGCCGAGAAAGCAAATCCGGTTCTTTTGGAGCCGTATGTGAAGGTCGAGGTCATCGTCCCCGAGGAATATATGGGCGACGTTATCGGCGACCTGAACTCGCGGCGCGGACGCATTGAGGGCATGGAGCCGCGCAACGGCGCGCAGGTCATCAACGCGATGGTGCCGCTGGCGGAGATGTTCGGTTATTCGACCGACCTTCGCTCCAAGACTCAGGGTCGCGGGAACTATTCGATGGAGGTTTCCTTCTACGATGAGGTTCCTAAAAATATATCCGATGCAATAGTATCCAAGAACAAAGGTGAATAAGGGAGGAAATCAAAGAAATGGCAAAGCAGAAGTTTGACAGAAGCAAACCCCACGTTAACATCGGCACGATCGGTCACGTCGACCACGGCAAGACGACGTTGACGGCTGCTATCACGAAGGTTCTCGCTGAAAAGGGCGGCGCGGACTTCATGGATTACAACATGATCGATAAGGCTCCGGAGGAGCGCGAGCGCGGCATCACGATCAACACGGCGCACGTCGAGTACCAGACCGAGAAGCGCCACTATGCGCACGTTGACTGCCCGGGTCACGCCGACTATGTCAAGAACATGATCACCGGCGCCGCACAGATGGACGGCGCGATTCTCGTTGTCAGCGCCGCTGACGGCCCGATGCCGCAGACCCGCGAGCACATCCTGCTCGCCCGCCAGGTCGGCGTTCCGGCTATCGTTGTGTTCCTGAACAAGGTTGACCAGGTCGACGATCCTGAGCTTCTCGAACTCGTTGAGATGGAAGTCCGCGACCTCCTCACCGAGTATGAGTTCCCCGGCGACGAAATCCCAGTGGTTTCCGGCTCCGCACTGAAGGCACTTGAGGGCGACGCCGAGCAGCAGGCGAACATCATGAAGCTGATGGACGCTGTTGACGAGTACATCCCGACTCCGCAGCGCGACACGGAGAAGCCGTTCCTGATGCCGGTGGAGGATGTCATGACGATTACGGGCCGCGGCACGGTCGCCACGGGCCGCGTCGAGCGCGGCGAGCTGAAGCTCGGCGAGGAAGTCCATATCGTTGGTATGCAGGATGAGCCGAAGAAGACGACGGTCACGGGCATCGAGATGTTCCGCAAGACCCTGGATTCCGCTGTGGCCGGCGACAACATCGGCGCGCTGCTCCGCGGCATCGATCGTACCGAGATCGAGCGCGGCCAGGTTCTCGCGAAGCCGGGTTCCATTCATCCGCACACGAAGTTCAAGGCGCAGGTTTACGTCCTGACGAAGGAAGAGGGCGGCCGCCATACGCCGTTCTTCTCCAACTATCGCCCGCAGTTCTATGTCCGCACGACGGACGTGACGGGCGTCATCAAGCTCCCTGAGGGCACTGAGATGGTTATGCCCGGCGACAACATCGAGATGGACGTCGAGCTGATCACCCCGATCGCTATCGAGAAGGGCCTCCGCTTCGCTATCCGCGAGGGCGGCCGCACGGTCGGCGCGGGCAGCGTCACGGAGATCGAGGCGTAATCCCAACTGTATAAAAGGCTTTTGTAAGGGCGGCGCCTGCGCCGCCCTTATCTAAGGCTTTCGGCATACCACGCGATGATGCGGCAGATTGCCCGCTCTGGTGTGCTGACAGATGGGCGTTTCCAAAGTGAAAGCGCAAATCTGTCAGCACATTAACGGGGTAACTGGCGCAGAGAACTGTCCGGGTCTGGAATCCGGGCGATTAAGGAGGAAAAGGTTTTGTCCAAGCAACAGAAAATCAGGATTCGTTTGAAAGCTTACGACCATAAAGCATTGGATCAGAGCGCGGTCAAGATCGTCGAGACCGCGAAGCGGACGGGAGCCATGGTTTCCGGTCCGATCCCGCTTCCCACGGAGCGAAACATTTACACGATTCTTCGTTCTCCGCATGTCAACAAGGATTCGCGCGAGCAATTCGAGATGCGCACCCATAAGCGCCTCATCGACATTCTCGAAGCGTCCCCGAAAACCGTCGACGCATTGACGCACCTCGATCTGCCGGCCGGTGTTGACATCGAGATCAAGCTGTAAGAGGAGGTGGGATAATGTCTAAAGCGATTTTAGGTAGAAAACTCGGTATGACGCAGATTTTCACCGAGGAAGGACAGGTCGTTCCGGTGACGGTCATCGAATCCGGAAACAACGTCGTGATCCAGAACAAGACGACCGAGAGCGACGGCTACAACGCGGTTCAGCTCGGCTTCGGTGAAATCAAGGAAAAACATCTTACGAAACCACTGAAGGGCCGTTTTGACAAGGCTGGGGTTGAGCCGGTCAAATTCATTCGCGAAATGCGCCTTGCGGCTCCTTCTGAATATAAAGTCGGCGACAAGATCGGCGTCGATATCTTCGAGGCGGGTCAGCTCGTTGACGTTACAGGCATTTCCAAGGGCAAGGGCTTTGCCGGTACGGTCAAGCGTCACGGCTTCGCGCGCGGCCCGATGGGGCACGGTTCCAAATCCCATCGTGAGCCGGGTTCGACGGGCGCGATGATCAGCGGCCACGGCGGGCGCGTCCTCAAGGGTAAGAAGCTCCCCGGACACATGGGCAACGAGCGTGTCACTGTGCAGCGCCTTACGCTGGTCAAGGTGGACACGGACCGCAATCTGCTTTTGATCAAAGGCGCGGTTCCCGGCCCGAAGAAAGGGCTTCTGATGATAAAAGAAACGGTTAAGCCGAACAAATAAGGATCGGAAGGAGGATATGCTCAGTTATGCCTAAGGTAGCAGTTTACAATATCGACCGCCAGCAGGTCGGCGATATTGAGTTGAATGATAATGTTTTCGGCGTGGAAGTCAACGGCGGGCTCCTTCATCAGGCCGTCGTCATGCAGCTCGCGTCTCAGCGGCTCGGTACGCACGCCACGAAAACCCGCGCGTTCGTCCGCGGCGGCGGGCGCAAGCCTTGGAAGCAGAAAGGCACCGGCCGCGCACGCAGCGGTTCGCGTCGCTCCCCGCTCTGGGTTGGCGGCGGCACGGTCTTTGGACCGCATCCGCGTTCTTATGCTTTCAGCATGCCGCGCAAGCAGCGTCGCCTTGCTATCAAGTGCGCGCTTTCGGATAAAGTCCAGGAAGACAGCCTTTTTGTTTTGGACGCCCTCGATTTTGAGGCACCGAAGACGAAGCAGGTCGTGAAGCTTCTTCAGACCTTCGAGATCGACAACAAGGCACTGATTATCACGGCGGAAGAGGCCGAGAATGTAGAGCGCTCTTCCCGCAATATTCCGGGCGTCAAAGCCATCAATACGACGGGACTGAATGTTTATGATATCCTGAATCATGACAAGCTGTTCGTCACGAAGGATGCCGTTGCCCGGATTGAGGAGGTGCTCGCATAATGGAAGCACGCGATATCCTGCTCCGCCCGCTCGTCACGGAGAGATCCACCGAGATGATGGAGGAAGGCAAGTACGTGTTCGCGGTCGACAAGAGAGCGAACAAGATACAGGTTGCCCAGGCAGTTGCCGAGATTTTCAACGTCAAGGTCGTTTCCGTCAACACAATGAACGTCACGGGCAAGAAGAAACGCGTCGGTCGCAGCGTCGGCCGTCGTCCCAGCTACAAGAAAGCAATCGTGAAGCTTGCGCCCGGTGAGACGATCCAGTTCTTTGAGGCGTAAATTTCGGCAAAGGAGGTAAAATCAGTGGCAATCAAGAGTTTCAAGCCTTATTCGGCAGGCAGACGATTCATGACCGTGGCCTCGTTTGACGAGATCACGACAGATAAGCCGGAAAAATCGCTGGTCACGCGCCTGAAACAGCATGGCGGCCGCAACCAGCAGGGCAAGCTGACCGTCCGTCATCAGGGCGGCGGCCACAAGCGCCGGTATCGTATCATCGATTTCAAGCGTACGAAGGACGGGATTCCCGCCACAGTCGCGACGATCGAGTACGATCCGAACCGCAGCGCGCGCATCGCACTCCTCAATTATGCGGACGGCGAGAAGCGCTACATCATCGCTCCGAACGGACTCAAGGTCGGCGACAAGGTCGTCTCCGGTCCGGATGCGGACATCAAGCCGGGCAACGCTCTTCCGCTGAAGAACATCCCGGTAGGTACGACGATCCACAATATCGAAATGAAGATCGGCAAGGGCGCACAGCTCGCCCGTTCCGCCGGAACGAGCGCGCAGCTGATGGCGAAGGAAGGGGATTACGCCCTTCTCCGCATGCCGTCCGGCGAGCTTCGCAAGGTGCATATCAACTGCCGCGCCACCATCGGCACGGTTGGCAACCTTGAGCATGAGAACATCACCATCGGCAAGGCGGGCCGTTCCCGTTGGCTCGGCATTCGCCCGTCCAACCGCGGCGTCGCGATGAACCCGAACGACCATCCGCACGGCGGCGGCGAGGGCCGCAGCCCGGTCGGCCGCAAGCATCCGGTCACGAAATGGGGCAAATGCGCGATGGGTGCCAAGACCCGCCGCAAGAAGCCTTCGGATAAATTTATCGTCAAGAGGCGCAAGTAATGCCGAGCCGAGCCAGTCGGGCGTCGGCTTGAAGGGAGGATATACACTTTGTCAAGATCGGTTAAGAAGGGGCCTTTTGTGGAAGAGCGCCTGTTCAAAAGAGTTACGGCTCTGAACGAAGCGAATGAGAAGAAAGTTCTCAAGACTTGGTCGCGCAGCTCGACGATTCTTCCGGAATTCGTCAGCCATACGATCGCCGTTCATGACGGGCGCAAGCACGTTCCTGTCTATATCACGGAAGACATGGTCGGCCATAAGCTCGGCGAATTCGCGCCGACGCGTACTTATAAGGGCCATGCCGGTTCGGAGAGAAAGACAGACCTGAAATAATCCGGGAAAGGAGAAGCCTTCATGGAAGCTAAAGCAGTTGCAAAATATGTCCGCATTGCTCCGCGCAAGGTTCGCGTCGTGATGAACCTGATCCGCGGCAAGAATGTGGCTGATGCGTTCGCGATCCTGAAGTTCACGCCGAAGGTCGGTGCGGACGTTATAGAAAAAGTCCTGAAGTCGGCGGTCGCAAATGCGGAAAATAATTTCGATATGAATGTCGATAAGCTGTACATCTCGTCGGCTTATGTAGACCAGGGGCCGACACTGAAACGCATTCATCCGCGTTCCCGCGGACAGGCGTTCAGCATTTTCAAACGGACGTCGCATGTTACGGTCGTCGTCGCAGAAAGGTAAGAAGGAGGGGAAACGTATTGGGTCAGAAGGTTAATCCGCATGGCATGCGCCTGGGCATCGTCAAGACCTGGGACGCCAAGTGGTTTGCTGGCAAGGATTACGCAGAGAATCTGCATGAAGATATCCGCATCCGTACGGAGCTGATGAAGAGCCTGAAGGACGCGGGCATTGCACGGGTTGAGACGGAGCGCCTTAAGAATCGTCTCCGCCTTACGATTCACACGGCGAAGCCGGGCATGGTTATCGGCCGCGGCGGTTCGGGAATCGAAAAGATCAAGGGCGATCTGAAGAAGCTGACGAAGAAGCGCGTCGATATCGATATCGCGGAGATCAAGTCTCCGGATCTTTCCTCTAAACTCGTTGCGGAGAATGTTGCGAGCCAGTTGGAGCGCCGTATCGCGTTCCGCCGCGCGATGAAGTCCTGCGTGGGCCGCACGATGCGCGCCGGCGCGAAGGGTGTCAAGATCATGGTCAGCGGTCGTCTCGGCGGCGCCGAGATTGCGCGTACCGAGTCCTATCGCGAAGGAAGTATTCCGCTTCATACGCTTCGCGCTGATATCGATTACGGGACGGCGGAAGCCGCTACGACTTACGGCCGTATCGGCATCAAGGTCTGGATTTTCAAGGGCGAAATCCTTCCAGAGAAGAGAGAGGCCGGCAAGGCGGCCGCTCAGGCTGAAAGGAGCGAGGCTTAAAATGTTATTGCCGAAGAGAGTAAAATACCGCAAGCAGTTCCGCGGCCGCATGAAAGGCAATGCGCATCGCGGCAACACAGTGGCTCACGGCCAGTTCGGCCTGATGGCGCTGGAGCCGGCGTGGATCACGAACCGCCAGATCGAGGCGGCCCGTATTGCGATGACGCGTTACATCAAGCGCGGCGGTAAGGTTTGGATCAAGATTTTCCCGGACAAGCCGGTTACGGCGAAGCCGGCTGAGACGCGCATGGGCAGCGGCAAAGGCTCGCCTGAGTACTGGGTAGCCGTCGTCAAGCCGGGGCGCATTATGTTCGAGATGGACGGCATCACCGAAGAGGTGGCGAAGGAAGCCATGCGCTTGGCCGGCCACAAGCTCCCCATCAAGACGAAGTTCGTGAAGCGCGGGGAAGAGGGCGGTGAAGTCAATGAAGGTTAAAGAGATTCGTGATATGAGCGTTGGCGAGCTTGACCAGAAAGTTGCTTCCCTGAAAGAGGAACTGTTCAATCTTCGTTTCCAGCATGCTACGGGTCAGTTGGAGAACCCGATGCGGATTCGTGAGGTCAAGAAATCGATTGCAAGGATCAAGACCATTCAGCGTGAGCAGGAGCTCAAGGCTTGATTCTGGACTGAACAGTTTGAGGAAGGAGGCTTCTTAATGAGCGAAGAGAGAAATACTCGGAAGACGCGTGTCGGCAAGGTTGTCAGCGACAAGATGGACAAGACGGTCGTCGTTGCTGTCGAGGACATCGAAAGTCACAAGCTTTATAAAAAGGCAGTCAAGAAAACGGCGCGGTTCAAAGCGCACGATGAGAACAACGACGCTCATATCGGCGACGTCGTCCAGATCATGGAGACGCGCCCACTCTCCAAGGATAAGCATTGGAGAATCGTCAAGATCGTAGAGCGCGCGAAGTAAGCCGCGCTTTGCGGTATCCAAGAAGGAGGCAGGAACATGATTCAGCAGCAAACCATGCTGAATGTCGGAGATAACACCGGCGCAAAAGAGATTATGTGCATCCGTGTTATGGGCGGCTCGTACCGTAAGTACGCCAATATCGGCGATGTCATCGTCGCGGCGGTCAAGTCGGCTGCGCCCGGCGGTATGGTCAAGAAAGGCGACGTCGTCAAGGCTGTCGTCGTTCGCAGCGTCAAGGGGCTGCGCCGTCCGGATGGCTCGTACATCCGCTTTGATGAGAACGCGGCTGTCATCATTAAGGAAGACAACACGCCGCGCGGTACGCGTATTTTTGGTCCGGTGGCCCGTGAACTCCGCGAGAAGGATTTCATGAAGATCGTTTCGTTGGCGCCGGAAGTGCTTTAAGAGCGAGGAGGTGCTATTTTGTCGCTGAACAATCATTTGCATGTCAAAAAGGGCGACACGGTAGTCGTGTTGTCCGGCAAAGATAAAGGCCAGAAGGGAAAGATCATCGAGGCTCAGCCGAAGAAAGGCAAAGTCATCGTCGAGGGCATCAATAAGGTAAAACGCCACACGAAGCCGAGCCAGAAGGCTCCGCAGGGCGGCATCCTGACGAAGGAAGCTCCGCTCAACGCGTCGAAGGTCATGGTGGTCTGCCCGGCCTGCAAGAAGCCGACGCGCACGGGCAAGAAGCTCGTGAACGGCAAATATGTCCGTGCTTGCAAGAAGTGCGGCGAGCTGATCGACGAGTCGAAATAATCGAGGAAGGAGGAGAATAAGTGGATAGACTGAAAGAAAAGTATGTCAAGGAAATTGTTCCCGAGCTGACGAAGAAGTTCGGTTACAAAAACATCATGCAGCTTCCGAAGCTTGAAAAGGTCATCATCAACATGGGCGTTGGCGAGGCAGTCGGCAATCCGAAAGCGCTTGAGGCTGCTGTCAGCGATCTGACCATCATTTCCGGCCAGAAGCCGATCGTGACCCGCGCGAAGAAGTCCATCGCCACATGGAAGATCCGTGAAGGCATGGCTATCGGTGCGAAGGTTACGCTCCGCGGTACGCGCATGTACCAGTTCCTGGACAAGTTCATGAACGTTGCGCTTCCCCGTGTCCGCGATTTTCATGGCGTCAGCCCGAAAGCGTTTGACGGACGCGGCAATTACTCGGTCGGCCTCAAGGAACAGTTGATTTTCCCGGAAATCGACTATGACAAGATCGACAAGATTCGCGGAATGAACGTCGTCATCGTTACGACGGCAAAGACGGACGAAGAGGCCTGCGAACTGCTGAAACTGATGGGAATGCCGTTCAGCGCGTAATTCGTTCATGAAGAAGTTGGGAAGGCGTTCCGTAGAGGGATGCTTGCAGAACTGGTACGAAGGAGGTACGGATTGTGGCCAAGAAGGCTATGATTGAAAAGTGGAGCCGCGAGCCGAAATTCAAGGTTCGCAAGTACAACAGATGCAAGATTTGCGGTCGTCCGCACGGTTATATCCGGAAGTTTGAAATGTGCCGCATCTGCTTCAGGGAGCAGAGCTACGCCGGAGCGATTCCGGGCGTTACCAAGGCAAGCTGGTAACAATGAGCTTGAAAGAAAGGAGGATATCGATTTATGACAATGACTGATCCTATTGCAGATATGCTTACGCGTTTGCGCAATGCAAACTCGGTTTTACATGATAAAGTGGAAATTCCCGGTTCCAAGATCAAGAAGGCGATTGCTTCCGTTTTGAAAGAGGAAGGCTTCATCAAGGATTTCACCTTTACCGAAAACAATAAGCAGGGCGTTCTGACGCTGACGCTGAAGTACGGCCCGAAGCGCGAAAAGGTGATCTCCGGCATCAAGCGCATCTCTAAGCCCGGCCTCCGCATGTACGCGAAACACGCGGAGCTCCCGAAGGTGCTGGGGGGCCTTGGAATCGCCATCATCTCCACGTCGAAGGGCATCATGAGCGACAAAGAAGCTCGCAAGGCCGGTCTCGGCGGAGAGGTTATCGCATACGTTTGGTAAATCAGAAAGGAACTGGGAGGTGTACAGATGTCTCGAATTGGTAGAGCACCGATTGTGATTCCGTCGACTGTCAAAGTGACGATCGGCGATGATAATACAGTTACGGTCAAAGGCCCGAAGGGCGAACTGAGCCGCACGCTCCACAAGGACATGAAGGTCACGATGGAAGACGGGCAGGTCAAAGTGGAACGCCCCTCGGAGGAAAAGAAGCATAAGTCGCTGCACGGTCTCACGCGCACGCTGATCAACAACATGGTGATCGGCGTCACGACCGGGTTTACGAAGAACCTTGAGATCAACGGCGTCGGTTACAGGGCGGTAAAACAGGGCAATAATCTGAACCTGTCGCTGGGTTTCTCTCATCCGGTTATCGTTGAGCCGCCGAAAGGCATTACGCTGGACGCTCCTGCGGCAAACAAGATTGTCGTCACGGGCGCGAGCAAAGAAGAAGTTGGCGCGATGGCTGCGAAGATTCGCTCCCTGCGTGCTCCTGAGCCGTACAAAGGCAAAGGCATCAAGTATGAGGGTGAGCATATCCGTCGCAAGGTCGGCAAGGCCGGTGCGAAAGGCAAGAAGTAATCACGATTCATGATAGAAAGGAGTATTTCGTATGCTGCATAAGGCAGATAAGAATAAACTTCGCAAGAAGCGCCATCTCCGCGTACGCACTCGGATTTCGGGAACGCCGGAATGCCCGCGCTTGAACGTGTTCCGCAGCTTGAGCAACATTTACGCCCAGGTTGTCGATGATGTGCATGGCGTTACCTTGGTGGCTGCAAGCTCCAAGGACAAGGATTTTAGCGGTTACGGCGGAAACGTCGAAGCGGCGAAAGCGGTGGGAGCTGCCATTGCGAAAAAAGCGCTTGGCAAGGGCATCGAGAACGTCGTATTCGATCGCGGCGGCTATATTTACCATGGCCGTGTCGCTGCTCTCGCTGAGGCCGCTCGTGAAGCGGGCCTGAAATTCTGATCTTGCAAAGGAGGTAAATGAATGGCTAGGATGGACAACGAAACTCCGGAGTTCCAGGAGAAAGTTGTATATATAAATCGTGTGGCGAAAGTCGTCAAAGGCGGCCGCCGGTTCTCGTTCAGCGCGCTGGTCGTCGTCGGCAATGAAAAAGGCAAGGTCGGCGTCGGGCTTGGCAAGGCGGGCGAGGTTCCCGAAGCGATCCGCAAGGGCGTAGAGGATGCGAAGAAGCATCTGATTGACGTCGCGCTTCGCGAGCACACGATTCCCCATGAGGTTATCGGTATTTTCGGCGCAGGCCGTGTTCTTTTGAAGCCGGCTGCCAAAGGTACCGGCGTTATCGCCGGCGGCCCCGCGCGTGCGGTGCTCGAGCTTGCCGGTATTCGCGATATTTTGACGAAATCGCTTGGATCGTCCAACCCGAACAACATGGTCCGAGCTACGCTGACAGGACTCAGCCAGCTCAAGCGGGCTGAAGAGGTCGCCGAGCTTCGCGGCAAGTCTGTCAAGGAACTTTTGGGTTAAGGAGGAAATTTCAATGGCAAAGCTGAAAGTTACCCTTACCCGCAGCCTAATCGGACGACCGGAGACACAAAGGAAAACCGTAAAATCCTTGGGACTGGGCAAGATGCATTCTTCCTCTGTTCTGCCGGACAATGAGGCTATTCGTGGACAGGTCTTCAAGGTAAAGCATCTGGTGACAGTCGAAGAGGTTGACGAGTGAGGATCGGGAGGTACATTTGATGAAATTGCATGAACTGAGCCCGGAGCCGGGCTCGAGAAAAACGCGCACCCGTCGGGGACGCGGTCTCGGCAGCGGCCTTGGCAAGACGTCGGGTCGTGGCCAGAAGGGACAGAATTCCCGTTCCGGCGGCGGCGTCCGTACCGGCTTTGAAGGCGGCCAGATGCCTCTGTATCGTCGTCTTCCGAAGCGCGGCTTCAAGAATATTTTTGCGAAAGAATATGCTGAGGTCAATGTCTCCTCGCTGAACCGTTTTGAGGACGGCGCGGTAGTCGATCCGGTGGCCCTGATCGAAGAGGGCATTTTGAAGAATGTTTTCGACGGCGTCCGGATTCTCGGCGACGGGGAGCTGACGAAGAAATTGACGGTGAAAGCCAACGGCTTCACCAAATCGGCGGAGAACAAGATCAAGGCGGCAGGTGGGGAAGTAGAGGTGATCTGAGGTGCTTTCAGCCCTCTCGAACATCTACAGAATTCCTGAACTGAGGCAGAAAATCACGTTCACCCTGATCATGTTCGCCATTTTCAGGATGGGAACGCATATCCCGGTTCCCGGCGTGAATCCCGCCGTGATTGAGCAGCTTTTCAGCAGCGGCAACTTGTTTGGCCTGTTGGATTTGTTCTCGGGCGGAGCCTTGAGCAAGTTTTCCATCTTCGCGATGAGCATCACTCCTTATATCAACGCTTCCATCATAATCCAGCTTTTGACAGTTGTGATTCCGACGTTGGAGCAATGGTCCAAGGAGGGGCAGGAAGGCCACAAGAAGACTACACAGGTTACGCGATACTTCACCGTGGCGCTGGCTTTCCTTCAGGCTATCGGTATGTCGATCGGCCTCAAGGACGCCATCCTCAATCCGGGAATCCCATCGATTCTCGTGATTGCGATTACGCTCACGGCGGGGACGGTATTCCTGATGTGGGTCGGCGAGCAGATGACGGCGCAGGGCGTCGGAAACGGCATCTCGCTGATCATCTTTGCAGGTATCGTCGCTGCACTTCCGAAAAATCTGGAAAAGATTTACCGTTATTTGCAGGCAGGTACGATCAACGCTTTCAATGTGGTCATATTTGCGCTCATTGCGGTTGCAATGGTTGTGTTTGTCATCTTGATCCATCAGGCGCATCGCAGGATTCCGATTTCCTACGCGAAGCGGGTCGTTGGTGCGAGAGCCTATGGCGGTCATTCGAGCCATATTCCGTTGAAGGTCAATCAGGCGGGCGTCATTCCGATCATCTTTGCATCGTCCGTATTGATGTTCCCGGTGACGGTAGCCCAGTTTGTGGACATCCCTTGGGTGAAAACAGTCGCAGGCTATTTCGCTTGGGGAACGCCGCTGCAGACGACGTTATACGCTTTATTGATCCTGTTCTTCACATATTTTTACACTGCGGTGACTGTGAAGATACCGGATATGGCGGAGAACCTGAAAAAATACGGAGGCTTTATTCCGGGCATCCGTCCGGGTAAGCCCACCGAAGATTATTTGGATTATGTTTTGACCCGTATCACACTTGCGGGAGCGTTTTTCCTGGCATTCATCGCCATCCTGCCGAATATGGTCGCAGGTGCGACGAATATCGAAGGCGTGTACTTTGGCGGAACGGCACTCCTGATTGTCGTCGGAGTCGCGCTTGATACGATGAAGCAGATTGAGGCCATGGTAGTGATGCGTCATTACCAAGGTTTTATGAAGTAAAGGAGGAAGATAATGTACATCCTGTTGATGGGGCCGCCGGGCGCCGGCAAGGGCACACAAGCGGCCAATCTGGTGCAGAAGTATAACATTCCTCATATTTCGACAGGGGATATGTTCCGCGCTGCTGTGAAAGAAGGCACGGAGCTCGGCAAGAAAGCGAAAGCATGCATGGACGCGGGGCAGCTTGTTCCCGATGAGATCACGATCGGGATTGTCAAGGAGCGTCTCGCGAAACCGGATTGCGCGAAGGGCTTTATACTGGACGGTTTTCCGCGTACGGTCGAGCAGGCCGACGCGCTGGACGGGATCCTGAAAGAGCTCTCGATTCGCCTGACCCGGGCCGTGGACATCAGCGTCCCGACAAGCGCTCTGATCGAGCGCGCAATCGGACGACGCGTCTGCAAGAAATGCGGAGCCGCCTATCATATCAAGTTCAATCCGTCGAAGACCGACGGGGTATGCGATAAGTGCGGAGGCGAGACATATCAGCGCGCGGACGACAGCGAGGAGACGATGAAGAGCCGCCTCTCGGTCTATGAAGCGCAGACAAAGCCGCTCATCAGCTACTATCAGAAAGCCGGACTTTACAGCGAGATTGACGGCAGTCAGGCGATGAGCAAGGTTTTTGCCGATATAACCGCGTGCCTGGAAAAGTAACGCTTGTCGGGACGGAAAGGCAGAGCGTTATGACGGGCTTTGATAAGATTAAGGAGCAAAACTGATGTCCAAGCAAGATGTTATTGAAGTAGAAGGGAAGGTACTTGAGGCATTGCCCAATGCGATGTTTCAGGTCGAACTCGAAAACGGCCATGTCGTTTTGGCGCATGTATCAGGTAAGATCCGCATGAATTTCATTCGCATCCTGCCTGGAGATAAGGTCACGATTGAGCTTACACCGTACGACTTGACCCGTGGCCGTATAACCTATCGTTTCAAATAAGGGTAAAGGCGTACAGGAAAGGAAAAGGAGGAAAAGCACAATGAAAGTGAAGCCTTCCGTGAAGCCAATTTGTGAAAAATGCAAAGTTATCAAACGCAAGGGCCGGGTCATGGTCATTTGCGAGAATCCGAAGCATAAGCAGAGACAAGGTTAAGAAAAGGAGGTGCTCGTTTTATGGCACGTATTGCCGGCGTCGATTTGCCGCGTGACAAACGAATTGAAATTGCTTTGACATACATCTATGGAATCGGCCTGACGACTTCCAAGAAGCTCCTTGCTGAGGGCGGCATCAATCCCGATACCCGCACTCGCGATCTGACGGAGGACGAGGTCGTAAAGCTCCGTGAGTTGATCGATCGTGACGTCATGGTCGAAGGCGACCTTCGTCGTGAGGTTTCGCTGAATATCAAGCGTCTCGTCGAGATTGGCTGCTACCGCGGCCGCCGTCATCGTCTTGGCCTTCCGGTTCGCGGGCAGAACACGAAGAACAACGCCCGTACCCGTAAGGGACCGAGAAAGACGATTGCGGGAAAGAAAAAGGATTAAGGGAGGGATAGGCTTTGGCAGTAAAGAAAACGGTTCGTACGAAGAAAAAAGACCGCAAGAATATAGAATCTGGCGTAGCGCATATCAGCTCTACGTTCAACAATACGATTGTCACGTTGACGGACAAGAACGGCAACGCGATCTCGTGGGCCAGCGCCGGCGGACTCGGCTTCCGCGGGTCGCGTAAGTCCACCCCGTTTGCCGCGCAGATGGCTGCTGAGACGGCGGCGAAGGCCGCCATGGAGCATGGCCTGAAGCAGGTCGAGGTTTACGTCAAGGGACCGGGCGCTGGCCGCGAGGCCGCTATCCGCTCCTTGCAGGCGACGGGCCTTGAGGTCAACATGATTAAAGACGTTACTCCGATTCCGCACAACGGGTGCCGCCCGCCGAAGCGGAGAAGGGTATAATAGGGGGTGCAGAAATAGATGGCAATTGATAGAGTGGCAAGCCTCAAACGGTGCCGTTCGCTCGGCATCGAGCCGGCAGTTCTCGGGCTTTCAAAGAAATCGAAGCGCCAGCCGAAGCGCACGAACCGCAAGGTCAGCGAGTACGGGCTTCAGCTGAAAGAGAAGCAGAAGGCGAAATTCATCTACGGCGTCATGGAAAAGCAGTTCCGCGGCTATTATGACAAGGCCAAGAAAATGCAGGGCGTCACTGGTGAGAACCTGTTGAAGCTTCTCGAGCGCCGTATTGACAATGTCGTGTTCCGTCTCGGTCTTGCGTCTACGCGTCGTCAGGCTCGTCAGGTCGTCCGTCACGGCCATATCCTGGTCAACGGCAAGCGCCTCGACATCCCGTCCGCGCTGGTATATGAGGGCGACGTGATCACGGTTTCGGAAAAGAGCCGTTCCAACGCTTTCTTCAAGGAACTGGCGGAGAACTACAACACATTGAGCGTTCCGGCTTGGTTGGAAGCGGACAAATCCAATCTTTCCGGCAAAGTGACCCGATATCCGAACCGTGAGGAAATCGATGTGCCGGTCAGCGAGCAGGCGATCGTCGAGTTGTACTCCAAATAATTTCTTTGACTTCGGATTTGTTCTGTTGCAAAGTGCATTGGATTATTGGGGAGGGTATTCCAGATGGTCGAAATCGAAAAACCTAAGATCGAGATCGTGGAGATCAGCGAAGACAATCGCTACGGTAAGTTTATATGCGAGCCGCTGGAGCGCGGATACGGGACGACGTTCGGCAACAGCCTGCGCCGTATTCTCCTCTCCTCTTTGCAGGGCGCGGCTATCACCGCTATCCGCATTGACGGGGTGCTTCACGAATTTTCGACGATTCCGGGGGTTCGCGACGATGTTACAAATATCATCCTGAACCTGAAGTCCTTGTGCCTGAAGATGTATACCGATGAGCCGAAAACCATCCGTCTGGACGTGGACGGGGCGAAGGAAGTTACGGCTGCCGATATCACGGTGGACTCGGACATTGAGATCTTGAATCCGGAACTCCATATCGCGACGCTCAATGACGACGGTTCGCTTCATATGGAAATGACAGTGGAGCGCGGCCGCGGATATGTCCCTGCGGACAAGAACAAGAGAGTGGATCATGTCATCGGGGTCATTCCCATTGATTCCATTTTCTCTCCGATTCTGCGCGTAAACTATTCCGTCGCCGATACGCGCGTCGGCAATGTCACCGACTATGACAAGCTGACGCTGGAGGTTTGGACCGACGGCTCCATCCGTCCGGAGGAAGCGCTCAGCAAGGCGGCCGGCATTCTGATCATGCATCTGAAGCTGTTCCAGAATATGGCCGGCATGGCGGAAGAAGAAGAGGGCGAAACGGAGACGTTCCTGGAGCCGCAGGAAAATGACACGGCGAAGGTGTTGGAGCTGACGATCGAGGACCTCGATCTGTCTGTCCGCTCCTACAACTGCCTGAAGCGTGCCAATATCAACACGGTGGCGGACTTGACGGAGAAAACAGAAGAAGAGATGATAAAGGTCCGCAATCTTGGCCGCAAGTCGCTCGAGGAAGTCAAGAAAAAGTTGCAGGAATTGAACCTGTCGCTTTCACAAGGGGAAATATAACAAGGCTGAGATGTTCCCACCTCTATAGGCGGGGATGTATATCGGAGGTCGGAGGGAGTTTAAATCTCCCGACCGCCTCACGCCTTGTTGAAATGCTGGTTGGAGTGATTTTTCTCCTTCGGAGAAAAATTTGATTTATGGCATTTTAAGGAAAGAGGGAAATTCATGTACAGAAAATTGGGACGTGATTCCAGCGCACGCAAAGCGCTCTTTCGCAGCGTTCTGACCTCCTTCTTCCGGCATGGCCGGATTGAGACGACGGAGGCGAAGGCGAAGGAAGTCAGCGGCCTGGCGGATCAGCTTATCACTTTGGCGAAGCGCGGCGATCTTGCCGCACGTCGTACGGCGATTGCCCGTCTTTATGACGAGGACGTCGTCCGGAAACTGTTCGATGAGATTGCAGACAAGTATAAAGATCGTCAGGGCGGCTATACGCGCATCCTGAAGCTCGGCCCCCGTCGTGGAGACGCGGCGCCGATGGCTTTGCTGGAGCTCGTGTAATTCGTCTCTGTTTACGAATGGCAGGGCAGACAAAACCCCGCGCCTCATTTGAAGGCTGCGGGGTTTTCTTTATGTAGATTTTGGGAGGAGATGCGCCAAATGGAACGTCAAGGACTTGTAATCGTGCATACGGGGGACGGTAAAGGGAAGACGACCGCTGCGCTGGGGCTTGCTCTGCGCGCATGGGGCAGCGGCCTGCGCGTTCTCATCCTGCAATTCATCAAGGGCGGGCAGCGTTACGGAGAGCTGGAAGCGATCAAGGCATTGAAGGGCGTTCGGGACACCATCGAGGTCCGGCAGTGCGGGCTTGGCTTCACGAGGCGCGACGAGAGTCGGAAAGCGGAGCACATCGCGGCGGCAAAAGAAGCGATCCGCGAGGCGGAGCAGGAGATCGTTTCCGGCGCGTGGGATTTGATCATCTTGGACGAGATCAATTACGCGGTGAAATTCGGTTTGCTCGAAACGGAGGATGTGCTGCGTCTCGTCAACGAAAAGCCGCGGAACCTCCATCTCGTATTGACTGGCCGCGACGCCGCGCCGGAATTGGTTGCCGCAGCTGATCTTGTGACGGAAATGAAGCTCGTCAAGCATCCGTTCCAGAAAGGGATCAAAGCGCAGCTTGGAATTGAATTTTAGTTGTGGTGTGCTTTGCATATTGCAAAATAGGAATGCGTACTGTAAAATAATCTTTATATGAATTTACAGCAAGGGGGTCTCATTCCATGCCGGAGAAAATGACGATGGACGTGCTCAAGCAGCGCCTGAAGTCGAACAAGCACAAGCTGACGACACAGAGGCGTACGGTTCTCAATGTGTTTGTCGACCATCCGGGCGAGCATCTGAGCGCGGAGGACGTGTATGGACTTTTGCGTGAGCAGGCGCAGGACATTGGATTGGCGACAGTGTATCGGAGCCTCGATCTTTTGGCGGAGCTTGGCATCCTGCAGAAGATGGAATTCGGCGACGGATGCAGCCGTTATGAGATCGGGACCATGACGCCGGACGAGCACCAGCATCATCATATGATTTGCCTGAAATGCAAGAAGGTGTTCGAGTTCCAGGACGATCTTCTGGACAAGCTGGAAAAGGACATTTACAAGAAGTCCGGCTTCAAGATTGTCGACCATCAGGCCATTTTTTACGGTTATTGCAAGAAGTGCCAGTAATACTATTCTTCGACCAAAATTTCAAATAAAATTTTGACCGAAGAAACGCCTGCTTTGCAGGCTACAGCCGCACCTACGGCGCGTCTGATGTCTCATGCACTCGCTGTAGGAAATAAAATTTCTAACAGCGAGTAGTATAAGACGTGAATATCCGAGAATTCACCGTTGACAGCGACGAGCAGGTCGTTGTCAAGGTTTTGCGGGAAGTGCTCGACCTTTACCGAATCGCGGTTTCGGATGAGGACGCCGCGTTTGACGAGATTGCCGTGCGGAACGAGACGACGGAGGACGTTCCACTTCGCGTTCGTACCGAGGTCGTTTTTTCCGGGGGCGACGGGACGATACGGCGCCGCTCGATGGAAAATGCGGCGCGTGCCGGAGAGAATCCCCGCTCGGAGCGCCATCGGCTGATCAAGTGGAATTTCTACGAATTGCTTCGGGCCGAGCTTGGCTTGCCGGAGGCGCCCTGGGGCATCCTTTACGGCGTGCGTCCGTCGAAGATCGTCCATCGCTGGCTGGACGGCGGCGCCTCAAGGGAAGAGGTCGTGGCGCGGCTTCGGGCGGAGTTTGGCGTCGGGGCGGATAAGGCAGCGCTTCTCGTGGACAGCTCCCTTTACCAGCGGCCCTTCCTGCAACAGAGCGATCCTAGGACGGTCAGCATTTACGCGGGCATCCCGTTTTGCCCGTCGCGCTGCCTGTATTGCTCCTTTCCCGCCTTTGTGCTGCCGGGAGAGAAGATGCTCCGGCGGTTCACGGAGGTTTTTTTTCGCGATCTCGCCGCTGTGCGGGAGGCCGTGGCGAGGTACGGTTTCCGCGTGCAGAATATCTATGTGGGCGGCGGCACGCCGACGAGCCTTCCCGACGGGATTTTTGACGAAGTGCTGCGCTCTATTCACGACGCTTTTTTTTCGGATTCGCTGGTGGAGTTCTGCGTGGAGGCGGGACGCCCGGACAGCATGACGCCCGCGAAGATCGAGAGCATGACACGTTATCATGTGAACCGCGTCAGCGCGAATCCGCAGACGATGCAGGCGCGGACGCTGCGGCGCATCGGGCGGCGGCACGAGCCGGAGGATATCGTGCAAATGTATAGGGATTTGCGAAATGCCGGGATTCCCTGCATCAATATGGATGTGATCATCGGCCTGCCGGGGGAAGACGCCCGGGACGTCAGGGACACGATGGAAAAGCTGGCAGCGCTCGCGCCGGACGATGTGACGCTCCACGCGTTGGCCCTGAAAAAAGGCTCACGGCTCAAGGAAAACCTTTCCGAAACCGAGCTTCCCGACGATGAGACGGCGCGGGAAATGTTCGCGGTTGCGATGGACGCCACAAAACGGATGGGGCTCACGCCTTACTATCTCTATCGGCAGGGCTACCAGAGCGGACAGCTTGAGAATGTCGGCTGCTGCCGTCCCGGCGCGGAAAGCATGTACAATATCCAGATCATGGGCGAGCGTCAGACGATTCTCGGCATCGGTGGCGCGGCGACCTCGAAGATCGTCAGCCCGACGCAGAAATATTTGAAAACCTCGTTTCATCCGAAAGAGATCACGGTCTATTTGGATAAGATCGATTATTATATAGAAAAAAGATCGCGCCTTTTGCAAGAGGTTTACGGAGAGTAAAGCGTTGTACGAGCAAAACTCCCTCCGTCATGCCTTCGGCATGCCACCTCCCTCTCGGAGGGAGGCAGTCAATAGCCACCCTCTGGGAGGGGGGTGTCAGCGAAGCTGACGGGGGAGTAAGGAACAATTTTAGGAGGATTATTAAATGCTGACACAGGCCCCGCGGGGCACCAAGGATATCTTGCCGGACAGCGTGGAACGCTGGCTGTATGTCGAGGAAAAGATACGGGAGCTTTGCGAACGC